>DAOSMQ010000189.1:0-5526 GCA_035372725.1 Promineifilum sp. (SeqCode) | reverse complement strand
ACAACTTGCACATTTCCCCACGCAGGCACATACTACCAGTCCATGATCCTCCACATCGCCGCGGCCGATGAATGGGACGCCGCCCGCGCGCTCGGCGAATACCGCGCCGATACGCTGCTTGCCGAAGGCTTCATCCACTGTTCCACTCCCGCCCAGGTGCTTGTGCCCGCCAACGAACGCTTCCACGGCCGCACCGATTTGCTTCTGCTGGTCATCGACCCGGCACGGCTGGAAGCCGCTCTGGTCTATGAAGACTGCTACGAGACGGGCCAGGTCTTTCCCCACATCTACGGCCCGCTGAACCTCAACGCCGTCCTGCGCGCTGTGCCCTTCCCGCCGTCGGCCGACGGCTCATTCGCCCTGCCGCCGCTCTAGCCCGGCGGCCAGCGCCACGTCCGGCCAACGCCCTTCACCTGACGCCATGAACACCCACGATTTCCCCATTCTGGAGCACGACCCCAGCCCCGACGCGCTCATCGAACCGTCGCGCCTGCTCGCGCCCATCGACATCCCGCGCCACTGTGTGCTGTGCTTCTTCCAGGAGGTCATCGACGACCTGGGCGCGCGCGGCCTGCTGCGGGTCGTCCACACCCTGCGCAGCGAGATCGGGCCGAACCCGGTCTACGTGCTGGACGTAGACGGCCGCTCGCTGGCCCTGGTGCATCCCGGCCTGGGCGCGCCGCTGGCGGGAGCGTTCATGGACGAACTGATCGCCCTCGGCTGCCGGGCGTTTGTCGCCTGTGGTGGCGCGGGCGTGCTGGCCCCTGAGCTTGTCGTCGGCCACATCGTTGTGCCAAACGCCGCCGTGCGCGACGAGGGCACGTCCTACCACTACCTGCCGCCGTCGCGCGAGGTGGCCGCCTCGGTCTCGGCCGTGGCCGCCATCGAGGCCACCCTGCAACGCCACGGCGCGCCCTACGTCGTCGGCAAGACGTGGACGACCGACGCCTTCTACCGCGAGACGGCGGCGCGCGTGGCCCGGCGGCGGGCGGAGGGCTGTCTGACGGTGGAGATGGAGGCGGCGGCGTTCTTCGCCATCGGCCAGTTCCGCGGCGTGACGGTGGGGCAGATTCTCTATAGCGCCGACGACCTCAGCGGCGAGGAGTGGGACGGCCGGGCCTGGCAGGGGCGGGGCGAGACGCGCGCCGGGCTGTTCTGGCTGGCGGCCGAGGCGTGCTTGCGCCTCTGAGCGCGGTTGCCCGGCCGGCACGCACCCGACGCCGCGGGGGGACTATCTGTTCATCCGCGGCAGGATGTCCTTCTTCTGGGTGATTTCGCGCTCCTGAGCTTCAACGATGTTGCCGCAGTCTGGGCCAGCGCGACAGATAGCACGCCCGTGGGGTGGTCGCCGGCCCCGTAGGCCGACCACACCGCCGGGCTAGGGCGTCGCCGGGGCGCTGGCCCAGACTGCGGCGACTGCCTCGTCATTCCCCAGCCTGACCAGCCGCGCTGCCCTTGTCCCGGTCTCCAGCGGCAGCGCTCGGGTGTCAGCGGCTAACAAGCGCCCGTTGGTGGCCACTGTCAGCGTCGCCACCGGGGCCAGACCCACGACGGCCGCCCGCCGCGCCACCAGGGCCTTGCCGCGCGTGTTGGCCTTCGGCGCTTCCGCCACGGCGGCCACGGGCAGGCGGCGGGCGTAGCCGTCGGCCAGCAGCAGCACCGCCTCGCCATCCGGCTCGGCCGCCAGCGCCGCGGCCACCCGGTCGAACGATGCCTCCTGGCCACAGTTGATCGCCTGCGCCCCGGCCAGCGGCAGCCGCGCCAATGGCCAGCGCAGCCCCCGGCCGCTCGCCGTGACGATGACCATCTCCTGCCGCCGGGCGATGCCGGCCACCAGCACGGGCACGCCCGGCAGCGGGCTGTCGAAGCTGAACGGCACCGGCGCTTCGATCGACGGCCGTAGTGTCTCCAGCGGGTAGGCGCGGGCGAAGCCGGTGGAGGTGACGAACAGCAGCCGCTCCGCCTCGCGCACGGCCGTCCAATCGACCACGGCGACGACAGCCTCGCGCGAGGCCAGCCGGTAGAGGTTCTCGACGTTCTGGCCGATGCCCTGCAAGTCGCGCAGTTGCCGCGCCGAGGTGAGCAGGAAGCGGTAACGGCTGGTCACCAGCAGCAACTGGTCGTCCGGCGGCAGGCGCACGCCCGCGTCCACCTGCCCGTCGCGCCAGCCTAGCTCCACCAGCGAGGCCGCGCCGTCGGCCGCCGCGGCCGGCTCCTCGGCCACCACCACGGCCGCCCGCGTCCACTCCCCCTGACTAACGGGCTTGCCGAGCAACACCAGGGCACTGCCCTGCTCCCCTGCGCCCCCGCTCCCCTGCTCCTCCAACACGATCCGCCGCTGGATTAGCTCCAGATTGACCGGCCGCACCTTCAGCCGCCCACCCGTCGCTTCCGGCAGGTTGGCGAAATCGGCCGTCGTGTGGGCCGGCAGTTCGACCTCGCCGCGCTCCAGATGGTGGGCCAGCACGCCCAGCCCGGCGGTGACGCTGCTGAAGGCGTCGATGCTGCGCACGCGGGCCTCGCCGAAATGCCGGCCGAGCATGTCGTAGAACGCGGGGATGAGCGCCGAGCCGCCGGTGCGAATGACCGTGTCGATTTGCTCCGGCCGCACGCCCGACCGCTGCACCGTCTCGGTCAGGTGGTGCTCAATGGCCCGCGTCTCGGCGCGGATGACGTCCTCGAACTCCGTGCGCGTGACGAACTCGCGCACGTTGAAGCCGGGGCCGTCGAGGTAGATTTCCGCGCCGCGCTTGTCCGACAGGGTGCGCTTGGCCGCCTCGACGACGTCGAACATCTTCAGGCCGTAGTTGCTGCTGATGAGGGCCAGCAGGGCTTCGATCTGGTGTTTGTGCTGCGCCGTCTGGGCGATGTCGCGCAGGATTTGGCGGTTCTGGGGTGAGTTGAGTTGCAGGATGGTCTGCCAGTCGTTGAAGCTGTCGTAGATCCATTGCGGCGTTGCCAGCGCCTTGTGGCGCGGGCCATAGAGGCTGCCCTCGCCGAAGTGGCGCGGCAGCTTGGCGCGGACGAGCTTCTGGTCGAACACGTCGCCGGCCACGGGGATGCCGCCGGTGGCCAGGACGCGCGGCCGGCCCTCGCCCAGGCGCATGACGGTGATGTCGAGCGTGCCGCCGCCGAAGTCGAACACCAGCGCGTTCTCCGGCCGGCTCAGGCCGAGGGCGTAGCTATAGGCCGCGGCCACCGGCTCGTATTGCAGATAGACGGTCTCGTAGCCGGCCAGGAAGGCGGCGTGCAGCAGCCGCGCCTCGGCCACGCGGTCGCCGGCGGCGTCGTTGGCCCAGTGGACGGGCCGGCCGAGCACCACCTGGCGCAGTTCGCGCCCCAACAGATGCTCCGCCCGCGCCTTGGCGACGGTCAGGTAAAGGGCGATGAGCGTTTCCAGCGAGTAGTAGAACTGGCCGACGACCGTGCCGGGGTAGTTGACATCGCGCAGGCCGGTCTTGATGGACAGGAAGAGGCGGCCGGGCGAGAGGGCGTCGGCCCACGTATAGACATCGGTGACGTAGTAGACGCGGTCGGCGATGACCTCCAGCTCGCCGACCCAGATGCGCTGCATCTTGACCGGCCGGTTGAGGTTGTGCTCGTAATAGCGGTCGATGGCCGCCCGGCCGAGGGTGACGGCCTGCTCGTTGGTGACATAGAGGGCCGTGCGGGCCACGCGCGGGTTGGGCGCGGCGGGGTCGAGCGGCAGCACCTCAACAGCGCGGCCGTCGTAGACGGCCATGCCGCTGTTCGTCGTGCCGAAGTCCATGCCGATGATCATGGATGGATTATAGCCCGCGCCGGCGCAGAATAGGACGCTGAATCAGCGCTCTTCTCAGCGAAAATCAGCGTGCTATTCTTCGGCCCCATACACCACCCGCCCATCAAACACCGTCAGCCAGACCGACGCCGCGGCTATGGCCGCCGGGTCGATCTCAAACAGGTTGTCCGACAACACGACGAGATCGGCGTACTTGCCGGGGGTGATCGAGCCAAAGCGGTCGGCCTTGCCGGACAGTTGCGCCGGCCCCAGGGTGTAGCCCGCGATGGCCTCGGCCACCGTCAGCCGCTCGGCCGGATACCAGCCGCCGGCCGGCGCGCCGCCCTCGTCCTGCCGCGTCACGGCGGCGTGGATGCCCAGCAGTGGGTTCAACGGGGCCACCGGCGCGTCGGAGCCGAAGGCCAGCGCCGTGCCGCGGTCGAGCAGCGACCGGAAGGCATAGGCCAGGCGCGCCCGCCCGCCCCAGACGCGGTCGGCCGTGCGCCAATCGCTCTGCAAATGCACCGGCTGGACGGAGGCGACAATGCCGCTCTGCGCCAGCCGGGCCAGGTCGTCGGGGTGGATGAGCTGGACGTGCTCGATGCGCTGGGGCATGGGCAGAGAAGTGGTCGCCCCGCGCGTCGTCGCCCACTCGGTCATCACGTCCAGCACCTCGCGCACGGCCCGGTCGCCGATGGCATGCACCGACATGGGGAAGCCGGCCTCGCCCGCGGCGACGAGCGTCGGCCACAGCCTGTCGGCCGGGGTGACGACGATGCCGGTGTTGTCCGGCTCGCCCTCATAGGCGGTCAGCATCGCCGCCGTGCGCGACCCCATCGCCCCGTCGGCAAATGCCTTGACGTGCCCCAGCCAGAGGTTGTCGTCGCCAAACCCTGCTTGCAGGCCCAGCCGGGCCGCCTCGGCCACGTAGTCGGCGGCGATATTGGCGTGGACGCGCAACGACAGCCGCCCCTGCCGCCGCAAGGCCTGGAAGAGGCGCAGGCTCTCCGCCCCCTCGCGCTCCACGCGCTGGTCGTGGATGCCGGTCAGGCCCAGCCGGTTGGCCTCGGCCACGGTCTCGGCCAGCCACTCGGCCAGCGCGCCCGCGTCCGGTTGGGGGACGACGCGCTCGATGAGGGCGATGGCATTCCACTCGCTGAACAGGCCCGTCGGCCGCCCACTGGCATCACGGTGGATGTGGCTGTCGGCCGGGTCGGGCGTGGCCGCGCTGACGCCGGCCAGGGCCAGGGCGCGGCTGTTCACCCACCAGGTGTGCATGTCCATGCGGGCCAGGGCCACGGGGTGGTCGGGCACGATGGCATCGAGCAGGGCCGCCGTCGGTTGTTCGTCCCAGCGGTTGCTGTCCCAGCCCCAGCCGAGCAGCCACTCGCCGGGGGCGACGCCGGCGGCCGCCGCGGCCAGCCGGGCGCGCACGGCCTCGAGGTCGCTCAGGCCAAAGAGGCTGACCTGCCGGCGGCGCACGGCGGTGGCCAGGGTGTGGACGTGGGCATCGACGAGGCCGGGCAGCAGCAGCCGGCCGCCACAGTCGATGCGGCGCGTCGTCGGGCCAGCCAGGGCGTCGAGGTCGGCCGCCCGGCCGGCGGCGATGATGCGGCCATTGCGGCAGGCCACAGCCTCGGCCCACGGTTGAGCCGGATCGACGGTGTAGACGCGGGCGTTGGTCAGGAGCAGGTCGATCATGGTTGCGCCTCCACGGCCTCGGCGGCGCGGCGCATGACGGCGCGGTCGGGCCGGCGGCTGGTCCA
>DAOSMQ010000188.1:0-5547 GCA_035372725.1 Promineifilum sp. (SeqCode) | reverse complement strand
GTCGGCCGGGTCGGGCTTGTTCATCAGGTATAGCAGCGTAGCCACGGCCGACCCACCCGCCCCCAGGCAGAGCACCTCCGCGCCGGTGCGGCCGAAGTAGCCCGGCTCAACGATCGCTTCCAGGCTCAGGCCGGCAGTGATGGGGTCCTTGGCATGCCCCTCCAGCCGGCCGTCACGCTTGGAGATCGACGACACCTCGCCGGTGATCTGGGCATAGCTATCGGCGTAGTCGAACAGGTCGCGGGCAGCGGTGAACAGGTCGATCTTGTGCGTCGTCACCAGCGCGCCCAGACTGAGCGGATCGTACTTGATCTGGGCCACGCTGGCGCGGTAGCGCTGCGGGTCGTCGTGCATGGGGTGGTCGATGCCGCGCAGAACGACGTCCGGCCGGTTGAGCACGTCCATCCACAGTGGAAAGACCTTGTTGATCGACGACTTGCCCGTCGTCACGCCGATGAAGTACATCGTCGGCTGCGGCTGTGTGAGGATCGGATATGGGTGTGACATAGTGCCTTTCCGGTGTGATGAGTGAGTAGTGGCCAGTAAGCCAGTGGGTCAGTAAGTCAGTGGGGCGGTGGATCAGTGGTCTGTCGTCCGCGGTCGGCCGTCCGCGGTCGGCCGTCAGCGGTCGGCGGTCGCCCGCGCCGCCGCCACGGCCGCCGCAAACCGCCGCGCCGTGGCCTCGATCGCGTCGAAGCGCCCCTCTTTGGCCAGCTGGCCCGGTGACAGTTGGCTGCCCGCGCCAACGGCGAAGACGCCCGCCCGGAACCAGTCGCCCACGTTGTGCTCGTCAACGCCGCCGGTGGGCATCAGCCGGATGTTGGGGAACGGCCCGCGCAGCGCCTTGACATAATCGGGGCCGACGGCCGAGCCGGGGAACAGCTTCACTACGTCTGAGCCGAGCTGGTGGGCCCGCCAGACCTCCGTCGGCGTCAGCGCGCCGATCATGACCGGCAGCCCGGTGGCGACCATGGCCCGGCCGAGCGTCTCGTCGGTGATGGGACTGACCAGGTAGCGCGCTCCGGCGGCCAGCGCTTCCTCAGCCTGCTCCGGCCGCGTCAGCGTGCCCATGCCCAGCAAGATCTGTTCGCCGAAGCGGGCGTCAAGCGCGTGGACGACCGCGGCGGCGTTCGGCGTGGTGTAGGTGATCTCGATGCCCAGCACGCCGCCAGCCACCAGCGCCTCAACCATGCGCACGGTCAGCTCCGGCGCTGGCCCGCGAATGACGGCCACCAAACCGAGGTCGCGCAGTCGGTTCAACGTTGATTCTTTGTCGCTCATATCGCCTCGTCTACTTGTAGCGCGGGATGGTATCCCGCATCTGGACGGCGCGGAACGCTATCCCGCGCGATCATCGTTGGGCGTAAACGTGCCATAGCGGTCGCCAAACGCCCAGCAGTCCAGTTCGGGCGGTTGCAGGCCGATCTGGGTCAGGATAGTCATGATGTGGGCGCGGTGCTCGGTGGCGTGGTTGATCACCTGAGCCAACACCACGCCGGCCGGCAGCGACCACTGGCCGTCCTCTTCCACCGAGTGAGCCATCGCCGGCGGGGTGACGCCAGCGGCCACGGCCATCAGCTCTTCATCGAACAGACGGACATTTTCGCGCAGGGTGGCCATAGCGGGCCTGTCTTCCGGCCGCATGCGAGCCACCGGCGAATCTCCCGTCAGGAGGAACAAATAGCCCTGCTCGGCGCGCACGAGGTGGTGCAGTGTGTCGTAGATCGGGCCATACGTGCCGGCGGCCGTCGCCGCCAGTTGCGCCTCATCCAGCCCGGCGCAGGCGTCGAACAACTTCCCGTTGGCCCACAAATGATGCCGGAATATGGTCACCAGCGCCGTCTCGCCCGCCGGCCAAACATCTTGAGGATCCATCACGTCAGTCATTGTCACTCCCTCTATCCTTAGAAGCTCTTACCCAACCCGATACTTTGGCTCCTCCCCGCGCAGGACGGCCAGGCAATCCTCCAGGGCCATACGCCCCATCGCCGTTGTCGCGCCGTCGGTGTGGGCGCCCATGTGGGGGGTGGCGATGACATTGGGCAGGGCCAGCAGCGGGTGATCGGCGGCCGGCGGCTCAGCGGCGAACACGTCCAACGCCGCGCCGCGCAGCCGGCCATCCGTCAGCGCCGCCAGCAGCGCCGCCTCGTCCACCAGTTCGCCACGGGCGGTGTTGATCAGGCACGCGCCGGGCTTCATCCGCGCCAGAAAGGCGGCATCGACCAGCCCGCGCGTCTGCGGCGACAACAGCGTGTGCAGCGACACGAAGTCGCTCTCGGCCAGTAGCGCGTCCAACGCGGCGGCGCGCACGCCCAGCGCCGCGGCCGTGGCCTCGTTGAGCACGGGATCGTGGGCCAGCAAGCGGCAGTCGAAGCCGCCCAGCAGCCGCGCCGTCTGCCGCCCGATGGCCCCGAAGCCGATCAGGCCAACTGTCTTGCCCGCCAGCGACAGCCCCGGCAGTCGTGGCCAGCCGCCGGCGCGCGTCTCTGCCGCTGCCCGCAACACCGGACGGGCCAGCAGTAGCAACAGCGCCACCGTCAGCTCGGCCACCGAGCGTGCGTTGGCCCCCGGCGTGTTGGTGACGACGATGCCCCGCGCCGCCGCGGCGGTCAGATCGACCTTGTCGACGCCGACGCCGTAACGGGCGATGACGCGCAGCGCATCGGCCGCGGCCAGCGCTGCGGCGTCAACCGCATCGACGCCGGCGATGTAGCCGTCGACGCCGGGCAGCAGCGCGGCCACCTGCGCCGACGACAGCGGCCGGCCCGTCTCGTTGTAGGTGACGCGGCCGACGGCCGCTTCCAGCGCCGTGCGCAGCGTCGCGTCGTGCTGGGCATAGGAGGTAGGCGTCACCAGGACGTGACATTCGTTGAGTGGCTTCATGGCGTCTCTCCGGCTTCGCGGGGCCGTCGTTCTAATCGTCGCGCGCCTGGCCCCAGCGCGGGTTGTCGATGATGGCCGGCTGGCCGTCGCGCGCCACGATCAGCTTGCGGAAGCCCTGCCGCTCGATCGTGCCGTAGTCGTGGCCGGCGTGGCCCGGATAGGCGAACAGGGTCACCAGATCGCTCGTGCCGGTGTTGATCGAACGGTGCGCCCAGCACGGCGGCACATAGAGTACGCTGCCCGGCCGCAGCGGCTCCACCGCCCACTCCCCTTCCGGCGTCTCCATGACCATGAAGCCCTCGCCCTTCAGGCAGTGATAGACCTCGGCCGTGGCCAGGACGCTATGAAAGTGGCCTTTGGTCATGAAGTATTCATCACCGACGCGGCCGGGGTGGACGATGGAGATGCCATGCAACAGCTCCCCGGCGACGTGGGGCCGCTGCAACTCGTAGACCTCGTAGAGGAGCGCGTCGTCCTCGGCCAGCATGGCCTCGTAGGCGGCCGTGTCCAGATATTGCCCGCGCATCGACGTCAGTGTCCGCCGGATGTGGTTGTCATACCGGCCGGGCACGCCGTCGGGCGCGTTGACGTCAAAGGTGTAAGGTGTATCACTCATCATTGTCCTCCAGGCGCAGTCTGGCGCAGATGTTGCCCCCCAACAGGCCCGCGACCGTGGCCGCGTCCGCGCCCATCTGCTCCAGACGCGGCTTGATGACTGTGAAGATGCCCGGCAGCCCCGGCCCGCCACCAAGCTCCGCCCACAACGCCGGGTCGGCCATATCGGTGGCCAGGGCGATCCGCTGCCCCCAGCCCGCGGCCAGCATTTGCGCCAGCAACGGCCAGACGCCGCGCTCCGGGTCATACTGGGGCCGGTAAAAGGTGTCATATTCCAGCAGCACCCCGGCCGCGGCCAGCTCGCGGTGCAGCCCAACGTCTGGCCGCTTGTCCACGTGGCAAAACACCAGCCGCTCCGGGGCCACGCCGCGATCGACGAAATAGGCCAGCAGCGCCTCGACGGCCGCGCCCCGCTCTGTGTGCACCTCGATGGCGTAGCCCGTCTCGGCAGCCACGGCGGCCGCCGCCGCGAACAGCGCCGCCGGCGACTCGGCCAATGTGGCCTCGGCCGCCATCTTGATCACGCCGGGATAAACGTTCTCGCCCCCTCGCCCGGGGGGCGAGGGTTCAGTCTTGCTCCCTCTCCCTCCGGGAGAGGGTTGGGGAGAGGGGTCTTTGCCCCTCGTCTCCTCCAACCCACCACGTATCTCCCCCAGAAAATAGCTGGCCGCCGCCTCAGCACTCAAAGCAAAGAGTGGCGCGTCGGGCGGATAGTAGCGCCGGCGGTGAAAGCCAGTTGCGGCCACGATAGCCACACCCGTTTGCTCTGACAGCGCCCGCAGCACGCGCCCGTCGCGGCCGCAGCCGCCCGGCTGGCAATCAACGATGCCGCCGCCGCCCATCGCCCGGAAGCGGATTAGCTCGCGCGCCACGCCCTCGCTGTCGGTCAGCGCTGGCGCGTCGTCGGGCGCGCCGGGGACGCGGCCGATGTAGAGGTGGTTGTGCGCGTCGGCAATGCCCAGCGTAACCACGGGGCCAAGAACAGTGACGATATGACCTGTTGACATAAGCATCTAGCCAGTCATGACTGGCGCGGCGCGTCCGGGATCAGCGTCACGCGCAGGTTCCGGCCGTCGCCCGCGGCGGCGAAGGCGGCCGGGGCCTCCGCCAGCGGAAACTCGGCGGTGATCAGGGGAGCCAGGTCGAGCCGGCCGCTGTTGACGATTTCAGCCGCGCGCAGGCAGTCGTAGGTGCTGCACGCCGTCGTGCCGGTGACGACGAGTTCCTTGTAGTGGACGGCGTTGCTGTCCAGTTGGATGAGCGCGTCATCCTTCGACAGGCCGCCGAAGAAGTTGATCCGCCCGCCGACGGCGGCCAGAGCCACGGCCTGCTCTTGCAGCGCCCGCACCGGCGCGGCGGTGATGATGGCGTCGGCGCCACGGCCGTCGCTCTGCGCGCGGACAATGGCGGCCAGGTCTTCACCCAGCGGGTCCACAGCCCGGTCGGCCCCCAGCCGCAGCGCCTGCTCGCGCCGCCCGGCGGCCGGCTCGCTGACGATGACGCGCGTCGCCCCGCGCAGCCGGGCCAGGAGAATGTGGAGCACCCCAATCGGCCCCGCGCCCATGACCAGGACGACATCCCCCGCGCCGACGCCGATCTTGTTTTGCCCCCGCCAGACGCAGGCCAGCGGCTCAATGAGCGCGGCCACGGCCAGCTCCACCTCCGGCCGCACGGGCATCAAGTTGCCGCCGCGCACGGCCGCCGCCGGCACGCGCATGTACTCGGCAAAGGCCCCGTCGAGGGTGATGCCGAAGGCGTCGAACTGTGGGTCGAGGTTGTTGTTGCCGCTGATCGTCTCGCGGCTGTCGCCGCGGCCCATGTTGGGAGCCACAAAGAGGCGGTCGCCCGGGCGGTAGCCGTCCACGCGCGCGCCCACGGCGGCCACCTCGCCCACAACCTCGTGGCCGGGGATGCGCACCGTGCCCGGCGAGTACATGCGGTGGCCGCCGTGGAGGATGCGCAGGTCGGTGCCACAGATGTTGGCCCGCAGCACGCGCAACAGCACCTCGTCCGGCCCAATGGCCGGCACGGGCACGCGCTCAACGCGAA
>DAOSMQ010000187.1:0-5549 GCA_035372725.1 Promineifilum sp. (SeqCode) | reverse complement strand
TCCACAATCATGACTATGCGAATGGGATGCTACCTCCGTCCAGACCGCTGTGCGCGCCCTGCCCCCCAGCGCCGAGGCGATCCTCATCATGCTCGGCGACCAGCCGCTGGTGGCGACGGACACGCTCGACAGCCTGCTACGCGCCTACGCGGCCACGCCCGCCGGCCTCGTCGCCCCCATCTACGACGGCCGGCGCGGCAATCCGGTGATCATCGATCGTCGCTATTTCGACGAGTTGCTGGCTCTGCCGGCCGGCGCCGCGCCGCGCGTGCTGCTGGCCCGCCACGCCAGCGACTTGCTGGCCGTCGAGGTCGAAGACGCGGCCGTGCTCATCGACCTTGACCGGCCGGAAGAATACGCCAGCCGCCGCCCGGCCAGATAAGCGGTTGTGCCCTGCCGCGCCGGTGTTAGAATGGGTTCGCCGGCATCAATAACCCGGCGTCAACAGGGTCTATGGGCAAAGCCACCGAGGAAAACTGGCCCGTCCAGATCATCCGCAGTGCCCAACGCCGCAAGACGGTCAGCGCGCGGCTGGAAGGCGGTGTGCTGGTCATCCGCGCCCCGGAAGGGCTGAGCGACGCTGACCTGGCCCCGATCATCGACAACTTGCGCCAGCGGATGCGTCGCCGCGGCCGGTCGGAGCCACTGTCCGACGAAGCGCTGGAGAAACGGGCCGAGGCGCTAAACCGCAAGTACTTCGACGGCCGTCTGCGCTGGCAATCCATCCGCTATGTGACCAACCAGAACACCCGCTTCGGCAGTTGTACCCCCTCCGATGGCACTATCCGCCTTAGCCACCGCCTGGCATCGATGCCGGCCTGGGTGAGCGACTATGTGCTCATCCACGAACTGGCCCACCTGGTGGAGCGCAACCACGGCAAGCGCTTCTGGAAGCTTGTCAACCGCTATCCCCTGACCGAGCGCGCGCGCGGCTATCTAATGGCCGTGGGCCTGGAGGAGTTAGAGATGGGCCCCAGCGACGAGACGTAGAGCGCCGGCAGCCTTACTTGCTCATCTGCCGGTAGCCGCGGTTCCAGTAGAGCAGCGGCTTGACGTCCGGGCGAGGCACGCCGCTGGCCTGCACTTCGCCAATGTAGATCGTGTGCGTGCCGGCGGCGAAGCGCGAGTAGACGGTACAGTCGAGCCAGGCCACCGCCTCGCGCAGAATAGGCGCGCCCGTCACCGCTGTCGTCCAATCGCCTATCTGGAAGCGATCCTCGTCCTTGAGCCAGGCAAAGCGGTTGGACAGTTCCATCTGATCATGGGCCAGGATGTTGACGGCAAAGCTGGCTCCGGCCGCCTCCAGCAGCATATAGGCCGTCGTCCGGTGATCGATCGACACCAGCACCAGCGGCGGCTCTGGCGACACCGAGGCAAACGCCGATACGGTCAGGCCGTGGACGACGTCCGAGGCCGGCGATTGGATGGTCACGACGGTCACGCCGGACGGAAAGTGTCGCAAGACGTCGCGGAAACTCTCGGACGTAATGGGCATAGTGTTCTCCTGGGGGCTAGTAGTTGGGCGTTGGCAGGCCGAGGACGCGCCGGACGACAGCGGCGATGTCGGTCAGATCGTGGATGGTCGCGGCGTGGGCGGCATGGTCGCGGCCGACGAGGATCGTCGGCACGGCGTTACGCGTGTGCTGGCGGTGGCTCTTCTCTTCCAGGTTGCCGTGGTCGCTGGTCAGGATGAGCAGGCTGTGGGCATCGTCCCAGGCATCCAGCAGGCCACCCAGAGCGGCGTCCATGCTTTCCAGGTGGGCCACGGCCTCCGCCAGCGAGCCGCGGTGGCCAACCTGGTCCGTCGGCCAGTGCTCGAAGAAGCTGAAGTCGTGGGCCGCAGCCAGGGCGGCAATGCGCTGGCCGGCGTCCTCCGGCGACAGGACGGCCACATCGGCATAGCCCAGGAAGTCGCGCCAGCCCGCGCCGGTGAAATCGGGGCTGACCGCCCGCCCGGCGCGCAGGTCATCGACGCCCAGCAGCGGCAGCCCGGCGCTGGCCGCGGCCAGGGGCACGGCCGATAGCAACCGCCGGCCGCTGTTGATGGCCTCGAAGTAGCGCTCCGGATAGGGGGTCAGCAGCGCGGCCCGGCCGCCCGCGGCGGCGACTTCGCTGAACAGCGTGCCCTGACGAACGATGTTGGCCACAGCGGCGTTGGGCTTGGGGCCATAGTGCTCGCCCACCAGCGCGGGCACGTTGCGCCCGGTCAGAATAGTCGCCTGGCCGGTGGCGCTCTGCGGGCGACCGGGCAGGCCCAGCGTGGCGTCGGTAGGCACGAGCGTCGCCCGCGCCGCGGCAACAGGGCCGCGTCCGCCGACGAACCACTCCGCGCCCAGCAACGCGGTCAGGTTTAGCAGGCGGGCCGCGGCGAAAGGGTTCTCGGCCGGGTCGGCCGCGCCCAGGCCAACACCGTCCATAAAGAAGATGTGGACGTGGGCGCGGTCGGGCGTTGTCACTTGGCCGGGCATGGCTGATAATCGTAGCATAAGGGCCGTGAACGTCCTAAACGGCACAGCGCGGAAATCATGGAAACTGATCTCATCCCCATCACCGAGGCGCTATCTCTACCCCTGGCCGAGCTGGTATTTCGCTTCACGACCGGCGGCGGTCCCGGCGGGCAGCACGTCAACAAGACGGCTACGCGCGTGACGCTGCTGTTCGACGTGGCCCGCACCCCCAGCCTCGACGAGGCAACGCGGGCGCGCCTGCTCGACCGGCTGGCCAACCGGCTGGATCGGCGTGGCGTGCTCCACATCGACGTGCAGGACTCGCGCAGCCAGTGGCAGAACCGCGAGCTGGCCATCGCCCGCCTGCAAAGCCTGCTGGCCGGCGCGCTGGCGGAGCAGGCCGAGCGCCGGCCCACCCGCCCCAGCCGCCGCGCTCGCCAGGCGCGCCTCGACGACAAGCGTCGCCACAGCACCGTCAAGCGCGAACGGCAACAGCGCTGGGAGGACTGAGCGCCAACAAACACAGCCCCCACCGGCCGGGTAACCGGTCGGCGGGGGCCGCAAGGATCACAGGAGTGTGGCGCTGCTCGCCCTAAGCGTGCTCGGCCATCTCTTCGACGGCCTTCTGGGGCACAGGGCCGCTCTCCAGCAAGATAAAGTCCAACTGGTCGTCGGCCACGTCGATGCGCACCCGGTCGCCGCTCTTGAACTCGCCGCGCAGCAGGCGCATGGACAGCGGGCTTTCGACGTAGCGTTGGATGGCCCGCTTAAGCGGACGCGCGCCGAAGTCCTTATCAAAGCCCTGCGCGGCCAGCCAACGCTGGGCCGTCTCCGTCAGTTCGATGCTCAGATTGCCATGCTCAGCCAGGCGCATTTGCACGTCCTTGACCTGGAGCTTAACAATCTCAACCACGTCCACTTCAGACAGCGGCTCGAAGATGATGACCTCATCGATCCGGTTAATAAACTCCGGCCGGAAGGTCTGCTTCAGGGCCTCCTCGATACGCTTGTGGTCCTCGCGCTCGGCCGCGGCCATGCCGGCGAAACCCAGCGCGCCGGAGCGCTTGACGAACGACGTGCCGACGTTGCTGGTCATGACGATGACCGCGTTGCGGAAGTTGACCACGCGGCCCTGACCATCGGTCAGGCGGCCGTCGTCCAGCAGTTGCAGCAGCGCGTTCCAGATGTCGGGGTGGGCCTTTTCGATTTCGTCAAACAACACCACCGAATAGGGCCGGCGACGGATCTGCTCGGTCAACTGGCCGCCCTGCTCATAGCCGACGTAGCCCGGCGGCGCGCCGAAGAGCCGGCTGACGGTGTGCTGCTCGCGATACTCGCTCATGTCCACGCGGATCAGCGCCTCTTCGTCGTCAAACAGGAATTCGGCTAATGCTTTGGCCAATTCCGTCTTGCCCACGCCAGAACTGCCCAGGAAGATGAACGAGCCAATCGGCCGGCGCGGGTCGCTCAGGCCGGAACGGCTGCGGCGAATGGCATCGGACAGGGCGGCGATCGCCCGTTCCTGGCCAACAATGCGCTCGTGGAGCCGCTCTTCCATGTGCAGCAGCTTCTGGGCCTCGGTCTCCATCATCTGCGAGACGGGAATGCCCGTCCACGACGCGATGACCTCGGCCACGTCGCGCTCATCGACGGTCTCGTCCAGCCGCTGTTCGCCGCGCCAGGCGTCGCGCAGGGCGTGGAACTCCGTTTCCAGACGGAGCCGTTCGGCCTTGCTAACCTGGGCGCGCTCGTAGTCGCGGGCGGCGCTGGCTTCTTCCTCGCTGGCCAGCAGCTTATCGATGGCCGTCTTCTTGGCTTTCAGGTCGGGCGGCAGCGTATGCAGCGCCACGCGCAGCTTGGCCGCAGCCTCGTCCATCAGGTCGATGGCCTTGTCGGGCAGCCGCCGGTCGGTGAGGTAGCGCGACGACAGCTTGACGGCGGCCACGATGGCCGCGTCGGAGAACTGCACGCTATGATGAGCCTCGTAGCGATCGCGCAGGCCGCGCAACATGTCGATGGTCTCGTCCACGCTAGGCTCATCGACGAACACGGGCGCGAAGCGGCGCTCCAGGGCAGCATCGCGCTCGACGTACTGGCGATACTCGTCCAGCGTGGTCGCGCCGACGCATTGCAGTTCGCCGCGGGCCAGCGCCGGCTTCATCATGTTGCTGGCGTCCATGGCCCCCTGGGCTGACCCCGCGCCGACGACAGTATGCAGCTCGTCGATGAAAAGAATGATCTCGCCCTGGGCGCGCTGAATCTCCTCCATCGATGCCTTGAGCCGCTCCTCGAACTCGCCGCGGAAGCGGCTGCCGGCGATCATGGCCCCCAGGTCGAGGGCTACGACGCGCTTGTTGAGCAGGTTCTCCGGCACGTCGCTGATGATGATCTTCTGCGCCAGTCCCTCGACGATGGCCGTCTTACCAACGCCGGCCTCGCCGATGAGCACGGGATTGTTCTTCGTGCGCCGGCTAAGAACCTGGATGACGCGCAGGATTTCGGCGTCGCGGCCGATAACTGGGTCGAGGCGACCCTCGCGAGCCATCTGGGTCAGGTCACGACTGTACTTCTCCAGCGTGCGATAGCGGCTTTCGGCCTGGCGCGAGGTCACGCGCTGGCCGCCGCGCAACTCCATGATGGCGTTCAGCACGGCCTCGCGGCTGATGCCCAGCTCGCTGACGATGCGGGCCGAGGGCGTATTGCGCTCACTGAGGATAGCCAGGAAGATGTGTTCGGTGGAGATGAACTCATCCTTCAACCGCGTCGCCTCGCCCTGGGAAAGCTCCAGGACAGTGCGGATGCGCGGCGTATAGTACACTTGCCCCACGCCACCGCCATAGACCGAAACCCGCGGGCTGGCCCGCAGTTCGCGGTCGAGCCGCTCTTGCAGCACGGCCGTGTCGGCGTTCAGGGATGCCAGAATCTGGGGAACAGCGCCGTCTTGTTGCTCCAACAGCGCCAGGAAGACGTGCTCGGTATCGACCTGCGAGTGACCATACCGCTGGACGATCTCATAAGCGCGCGCGGCGGCATCCTGGGCGCGTTCGGTAAATCGATCAAATCGCATCATTGTGTTTATCCTTATAAGGTGGCTCCGCCACC
>DAOSMQ010000186.1:0-5577 GCA_035372725.1 Promineifilum sp. (SeqCode) | reverse complement strand
ATACGTCAACGCCTTCGAGAAGCTGCGCGACCCCAGCCACGTCCGCTGCCTGAGCGAGGAGGAGTGGCTCGACGCGCTGGCCGCCGCCGGGCTGGCCGTGGCGGCGCGGGAGACGCTGGACAAGCGGCTGACATTCGAGACGTGGGCCGCCCGCCACACGCCGCTGATGCAGACGCGACTGCGGGCGATGCTGCTGCAAGCCCCGGAGGCGGCGCGTGCGTTCCTTGACCCGCGCCCCGAGGGCGTGACCACCTTCCGGCTGCGCGAGGGGTTATTCATTGCCCGCCGCAGCCTGTAGCGCAGCCTGTAGCGCAGGCTGTAGCGCAGGCTGTTAGCCTGCCGCGCCCTGTAGCGCGGGCTGTTAGCCTGCCGCGCCCTGTAGCGCAGGCTGTTAGCCTGCCGCGGGGAGACAGGCTAACAGCCTGTGCTACGGTCAGGCGTCGTCGCGTTCGATGACCCGGTTGGTGTCCCGCATAATCTCCGCTAGCGACATACCCCGCGCTCGCTCCAGGCGGGCGACGCGCTTCTGGAATTGAGCCAGGCCGTAGTCGATGAAGTCCTCCTCCACCAGGCCGAAGGGCACGGGATCGTAGGCCGCGAAAACATCGCCGATGACGCCCAACGCAGCCGGCAGCAATGCGTTCATTTGCTCTTCCAGCACATCCCACAGGCCCGCGTCCTCAGCTACCAGCCGCGACAGCAAGTAGATGCCGTAGGCAATATGGCGCGACTCATCCTGTTTCAGCAGGCCGATGCCGCGCCGCGTGCCGGGCATGAGGTCGTGGCGCTCCAGCACGGTGAAGTAGGCGTGGTAGCCCGTCTCGGCCAGCATCCCCTCGACGATCATGTTATAGGTGACGGCGGCGCGCACCTGGGCAGCCGGCGAGCGATCGGCCGCCAGCGCGCCCAGCGTCGCCGGCAGTACGTCGTAGAAGATGGCGCGGTAATTGTCGCTGTGATAGCGCCCCAGAGCGCCAGCGGCCGTGCTGCTGGTCGTGCTGACGGCTACGTTGGTCAGGAAGCGGCTGAAGAAGTCGGTGTGCTTGGCCTCCTCGAACAGGAAAGTGGTCAGGAACATCTCCTCCTCGACACGTCCCTCGGCGGCGATGGTCATGATCAGCGGCAGCAGGTCGAGGGTGACGGCCTCCTCGCCGGCCTGGAACATGGCTGTCAGGCGCAACAGGATGTCGCGCTCGTCGTCGGCCAGGGCCAGCCAGTGCTGCCGGTCAGCGGTTAGGTCGATGTCGCTGGGGTTCCAGATGCCCAGGCGCTTGGCTTTCTCATAGAGGCGCATGGCTGGCACGTCGCGACGCAGCCCGCGGGACGTGGTGGCGAAGCTAGTGTGGGACATGGCCGCGATTCTAGCCTCGCTTCCCGGGTGACGCACTCCTTGTGCGCCCCACTCTCCTGTGCCCCTGCCCGAAAGCTGATTGCGACTCGACAGATGAGAATCCCGCTATCCCTCCGCCTCGGCCGTTGCCCGCCTCTGTCCGCGGCCATACAATCCAATCGCTGCCGGGTGGCTGCCCGGCAGCGCAACCCAATTGCCTGGAGGAAGTCCGTGCAATCACCCCAACTTTTGCGTCGCGTGGTCGTCCTGGCGACGCTGGCGCTGGCCGTCGTCATGCTGGCCGGCTGCGGGCGCGAGACGCCGGCGGCCGAGGCCACGCCCATCGCCGCGGCCGTCACTTCTGCCCCGGCGGCCACGTGGACACCCCTGCCCGCGGCTGTCGTCGTGACCAACACGCCCGCGCCCACGTCGCCGCCGCCGGCCTCGCCCACGCCCGCGCCATCGGCCACCCCGCTGCCCGCTTCGCCCACGGCGGAGTCCTCACCGACGCCGGCCGCCTCGCCCACGCTCGCGGCGACGGCCACGGCCATCCCGCCCACGGCCGCCCCGGCCACCGCCGGGCCCACGCGCCCCCCGGCCACGGCCGCGCCGCCAACCCTCCCGCCCAACCCGACGCTGGGCCAAAACTTGCTGCCCAACCCCTCGTTCGAGGAGGGCTTCAGTAACCAGAACGGCATCGCCGAATTGCACGCGCCCAACGGCTGGCGCATCGAGTACCAGGAAGGGCCGACTGGCTTCGGCACGAACGCCTGGGACACCTACGTGCGGCCCGACACGCGCGTCTTCCCGGCCGCCTTCCTACCGCCGGAGGAGCACAGCCTCTATATCTTCGACGGCTCCACAACTCTGAAGGTCTTCCGCGAGCAGGGGGCGCTGAGCATGCGTCTACTGACCGACGTACAACTGGGGCCAGGCACATATGTGCTGGAGGCCAACTTCTTCTCGGATGTCTTTGAGCGATACGAAGACGACCACAAGGTTGCGCCAAGCGACCCCAACGCGGGCGAGGCGGCCCTTTTTGCTGGCACGGGCGGCACGGGCTGGATCGCCAACAATTATCTGACCAAGAACACCCTGACCCACACCTTCACTATCAGCAGCGCGCAGACGATGACTGTCGGCGTCGGCTTCCGCGGACGCTACGCCATCGCCAACAACGGCTGGTTCGTGGACAACCTGTCCCTGCGGCAGCTACAGTAGTCTGGCTGCAACTACGCGGCCGTTGGGCCGTATAGTTTGGTAATTATAGACTCAACGTCTATCTGACAAGGAGCGCAAGTGATGACTGACCCGAATATCGACAACCTGAAGAACGAAGAGCGGCTGAAGATTGATATCCCCGTTGAGGAAGAGATGTCCGGCAGGGCGGCCAAGACCTCGCCCATGACGACCGACCTGGTGGAGGAGTTCAAGCGCCTCGGCCGGCAGTTTGGCGACACCGTGCAGACGGCCTTGAACAGCGAGGAAGCCCGCCGGCTGGAGTCGGAACTGCGCGCCGGGATGCGTAGTTTCGCCGACGAGGTAGAGCGCGCCTTCCGCGATGCCAAGACCAACCCAACGGCCACGCGTATGAAGGAAGAGGCCACCGGCGTGAAGGAGCGTGTCGAGACGGGCGAAATGGCCCGCAAGGCGCAGGAAGGCATTGTCAGCAGCCTGCGCTGGCTGAGCGCCGAGCTCGATCAGCTGGCCACGCAGTTCACGCCTGCCCAGCAGACCCCGCCCCCGACCGAGAAGCAGCCGCCGACCGAGTAAGCAACACTCCCAATTAGCAACGATCAAAGACGCCCGGCAGATGGTCTGCCGGGCGTCTTTGGTATTGGCAGAGCTGTCCGGGCGGGTGGCGGCTAGAGAATGGCCCTGGCCAGCGCGGCGATGCCGTCGAGGTCGTCCAGGTCGAGCCACTGGAGCATGATGCGCTGGACGCCGGCGGCCGACCAGGCAACCAGCTGGTCGGCAATCTCTGCGCCATCGCCCACGGCCAGCTTGCCGGAGGCGCGCAGCTTGTCCGGCGTCGTGCCGCGGCGGGCGGCGTGGGCCTCCAGCTCGGCGGCGTCGCGGCCAAAGACGCAGCCGATCATCAGCGAGCGGCGCACCGCTGCCGGCTCGCGCCCCGCGGCCAGCAACAACGCGTCCAGTTGCCGGTTGCGGTCGGCAAAGTCGGCCGGGGTCAGGAAGACACCGTTCCACTCGCTGGCGTAGCGGGCCACGAGCGGCAGCGTCCGCTTTGGCCCGTTGCCGCCGATGAGGATGGGCGGGCCGCCGGGGCGCGCCGGTCGCGGCAGTAGGATGGCCTCGCGCAGGCGGTAGTGCGCGCCGTCGAAGTCCACCGGCGCGTCGCTGTTCAGCAGGCGAGTAATGACCTCTAAGCCCTCCTCGAAGCGGGCAAAGCGCGCCGGCACGTCGAGCAGTTGCCAGCCGAAATGGTCGTGCTCGCGCGCCTGCCAGCCCGCGCCCAGGCCCAGCGTCAGCCGCCCGCCGGACAGGTCATCGACGGCCGCGGCCATGCGCGCGGTCAGCGTGGGCTGGCGGAAGGACACGGGCGAGACGAGCGGGCCGAATTCGATGCGCCCGGTGTGGCTGGCCAGCCAGGTCAGCGAGACCCACAGTTCCAGCGATGCCTTGTCGGGCGGGTTGGCGTTGGTGTAGTGGTCGGAGCGGTAGAGGCCAACGAAGCCGAGGTCTTCGGCGGCGGCCGCCAGCCGTTGCCAGCGCGGCCAGGTCAGGCCGTCCTGGCCCTCGATCATGAGCGCTATTTCCACAGTAGCCCTCGCCAACAAAAAAGGGCGTCGCCCCACGGCGACGCCCTCTCATTTCGGTCTGACTTAGGCCGCGGCCTTTTCCAGATGCGGCATCACCTGGGCCAGGATGCGCTCCTTCGGCTGGGCGCCAACGATGCGCTCAACGACCTTGCCACCCTTGAAGAGCATCAGGGTCGGGATGCCGACGATGCCATAGCGCCCGGGCACGGCGGGATTCTCGTCCACGTCGAGCTTGGCGACCTTCAGGACGCCTTCCTGCTCCGCGGCGATTTCCTTGACGAACGGGGCAATAATGCGGCAAGGATGACACCAGTCCGCCCAGAAATCAACCAGAACGGGCATATTGGACTCCAGGACTTCGGTCTGAAAGTCGGCGTCAGTAACATCAAGTGGCTTGGCCATTATCCTTTTATCTCCTTCAGAGTAATTCTCAATTCGTTGCCTTAGGCCGTAGACGCGACCGTATTGTCGATTCTTACCCAAGAGTGTCAGAAAGACATTAGTATGGCGCGCATTATAGTGGAATCCCCGTCGTTGTGCATATTCCTCTCAGAAAAGGCGGCTGGCCAGACAGGTCTGACAACTCAGCTTCAGGGCTTTTCCGAAGTCAAACCCCCGGCGCGCCGACCTGACAAGTGGGCGACCACCAACGAATGACTGGCCGCCCACCGGTCAGGTCAATAGTCGCTAGACGACTTTGGCAAAGCCCTGGACTCAGCTTGCCCACCGGCGCGCGGCGGCTAGAATTGTGCCATGACCGACCTCCTCATCGACAACGGCCACCTGGTCACCTGGATGGCAGCAGACGAAATCCTGGCCGACAACGCCTTGCTGCTGCGCGACAGCCGCATCCACGACATCGGCCCGTCGGCAACCCTGCGCGCGCGCTACCCCGACGCCGAGCGCCTGGATGCCCGCGGCCAACTGGTCATGCCCGGCAATATCTGCGCCCATACGCACTTCTACGGCGCGTTCGCCCGCGGCCTGGCCATCCCTGGCCCCGCGCCCCGGGACTTCCCCGACATCCTGGAGCGACTGTGGTGGCGGCTCGACCGGGCATTGCTCGATGTGGACGTGGCCTACAGTGCCCTCGTCAGCCTGGTCGATGCCATCAAGCATGGCACGACGACGCTGGTCGACCACCACGCCAGCCCCAATGCCATCGACAGTTCGCTGGACCAGATCGCCGATGCCGTGGAGACGGCCGGCGTGCGCGCCGTTTTGTGCTACGAGGTGACCGACCGCAACGGCCCGGCCGGGGCACAGGCGGGCATCGGTGAGAACGTGCGCTTCCTCCATGCCGTGGCCGAGCGCCCCGACAACCTGCTGCGGGCCACCTTTGGTCTGCACGCTTCGCTGTCGCTGAGCGACCGGACGTTGGAGCGCTGCGTGGCCGCGGCCGAGGGCCTGGGCACCGGCTTCCACATCCACGTGGCCGAGCACGAGGTCGATGAGTACGATTCGCGC
>DAOSMQ010000185.1:0-5581 GCA_035372725.1 Promineifilum sp. (SeqCode) | reverse complement strand
CAAGGTTAGTATCGTTCCACCTTAATTGTGTGTCCACTTTTTTCAGGGCAGATCACCGCTGGCCACTGTACACTGTACACTGGCCACTGTACACTGCCCACGACTGCCTGTCATCCTTCATCCTTCACCCCTCATCCTTATAGCCGTGGCCACGGCTGCCTGGCCAAGAGCAAGGCCGCCGTCGTTGGGCGGAACGAGCCGGTGACTGTAGACGGTGAAGCCGTCGGCGGCCAGCAGGGCAAGCGTCGCCCGCAGCAGGGTCATGTTCTGCCACACGCCGCCGCTGAGGACGACTTGATCGAGGCCGTGGGTGGCGCGGAGGTGGCGGCAAACGTCGCGGGTCATGTGGGCGACGCCATTATGGAAGCGAGCGGCCAGACGGGGCAGGGGCAGCCCGGCGCGGCGGTCGGCCAGCAGGGCGGCCCAGAGCGGCGCGGGGTCGATGATGTCATTCGTATAGTCAAAGGGATAGATAGCCGTCTCGTCACCGTCGGCCAGGGCTTCGAACTCGATGGCCGCCTGGGCCTCGTAGGTCACAGCCTGGCGCACGCCGGCCAGCGCCGCGGCCGCGTCGAACAGGCGGCCCATACTCGATGTTGGCGGGCTATTGATGCCGCGGGCGATCTGCTGGGCCAGCGCGGCGAGGCCATCGGGCCGCGTGGCGCGCGCGTGGGCCACGGGCGGCAGGTCGTCGTCCCAGGGCAGGCCGGCCGTGGCCAGCCAGGCCAGAGCAACGCGCCACGGCTCGCGCACGGCGCGGTCGCCGCCGGGCAGAGGCGTATAGCGTAGATGGGCGGCCCGCTCGTAATCGCCGTAGCCGGCCAGCAGGAACTCGCCGCCCCAGATCGCGCCGTCGTCGCCATAGCCCGTGCCGTCGAAGGCCACACCGATGACGCGGGTATCGGGCGGCAAAGCGTGCTCGGCCATGCCCGCGGCAATGTGGGCATGGTGGTGCTGCACGCCGACGGCCGGCAACCCCTCGCGTCCGGCCCGCTCCAGGGCATAACGTGTGGCCAGGTAGTCGGGGTGCAGGTCGTAGGCCAACGCCTCCGGCCGGACACGGAAAAGGCGCTCCATGTGGGCCACGCCCTCCTCGAAGGCCACCAGCGTCTCGTAGTTCTCCAGGTCGCCGATGTGGTGGCTGAGGAAGGCGTAGTCGCCGCGGGTCAGGCAGAAGGTGTTCTTCAGTTCCGCGCCCGTGGCCAGCAGCGGCGACGCGGGCCGCGGCAGGCGCACGGGGTAGGGCGTGTAGCCGCGCGACCGGCGCAGGGGCACGGCCGCGCCGCTGCCGGGCACGACGCGCGACACGGAGTCGTCGCAGCGGATGTAGATGTCGCGGTTGTGGAGCAGGAAGGCGTCGGCCAGCCCGGCCAGCCGCTCGCAGGCGGCCGCGTTGGTGAAGGCGATCGGCTCCTCACTGAGATTGCCGCTAGTCATCACCAGTGCTTCGGGGAAGCCGGGGGCGCGCTCCAGCAGCAGGTGATGGAGGGGCGTATAGGGCAGCAGGATGCCAATGGTGGCCTGGCCGGGGGCGACTTCGGCGGCAATGGCCGCGCCGGGGCGGCGGCGGGCGACGACGATCGGCCGCGCCGGCGACAGCAGCAGCGCCTCCTCGGCCGCGCTCAATTCGCAGGCGCGGCGGGCGGCGGCCAGATCGGGGAACATGACGGCGAACGGCTTGCCGACGCGCAACTTGCGGCGGCGCAACTCGGCCACGGCGGCGGCGTCGGTCGCGTCGCAGGCCAGGTGGAAGCCGCCCAGCCCCTTGATGGCGATAATGCCTCCCTCGCCCAACAGCGTCCGTGTCATGGCTAGCGCGTCGTCGCCGGCGGCCAGTTCCCCGGCCGCGCCCGGCCTCTCCAGCCACAGCCGCGGCCCGCAGGCGGGGCAGGCGACAGGCTGGGCGTGGAAGCGGCGGTCGAGCGGGTCAGCGTACTCGGCGGCGCAGTCGGGGCAGAGTGGGAAGCCGGCCATCGTCGTCAGCGGCCGGTCGTAGGGGATATCGCGAATGATGGTGAAGCGCGGGCCGCAGTTGGTGCAGTTGATGAACGGGTAGCGGTAGCGGCGGTCGGCCGGGTCGAATAGCTCGCGCAGACAGTCGTCGCAGACGGCCACGTCGGGCGCGATGGGCTGGAACGCGCCCGGCTCGGCCTGGGAAGCGCGGATGTCGAAGGCGGTATAGCCGTTGGCCGGGCGCGGCACGGCGTCAATGCTGTCGATGCGCGCCAGTGGTGGCAACTCGTCGCGCAGCGCCGCGGCAAAGCCCGCCAGCGCGTTGGCCGGGCCGTCGGCCTCGATGTCGACGCCGGAGGAGGTGTTGCGCACCCAGCCGGTCAGGCCATAGCGCCGGGCCAGACCGTAGACAAACGGCCGGAAGCCCACGCCCTGGACGATGCCGGTGATATGGAGGCGCAGGCCAACCGCTTCGGATGAAGGATGAAGGATGAGGGCTGAGGGAGGAGGGATGAGGGATGAAGTCATCCGCGGGCTATTTCTCCTGTCGCCACCTGGGCCACGACCCAATCGAGCCACGCCTCCAGCCCTTCGCCGGTGCGGCAGGACAGGGGGAAGGTGACCAGGCCGGGGTTCAGCGCGGCCACGCCGCGGCGGAAGTAGTCCATGTCGAAGCGGACGTAGGGCAGCAGGTCGATCTTGTTGATGACCAGGGCATCGACGCCGCGGTAGGTGCCGGGGTACTTGTAGGGCTTGTCGTCCCCCTCCGGCACCGAGGCCACGAGGATGCTTTTGTGCGTTCCCAGGGCGAAGTTGGCCGGGCAGATGAGATTGCCGACGTTCTCGACGATAAGCAAGTCAATGGCGGTCAGGTCAAGCTGATCCAGCGCGCCCTGGAGCATGACCGCGTCCAGGTGGCACTCGCCGCCGGTGTTGATCTGCACGGCCGTGGCGCCGGCGGCGGCGGCGCGGTCGGCGTCAATGCTGGTGGCGATGTCGCCGTCGATGACAGCCAGGCGCAACTGGCCGGCGAGCAGACTGACAGTCTGCTCTACGAGGCTGGTCTTGCCCGCGCCGGGCGAGGCCAGGAAGTTGAGGCTGAAGACGCCGGCGGCGTCGAGGCGGGCGCGATTGTCGGCCGCCAGGCGGTCGTTGGCGCCCAAGATGCGCTCTACAACGGCTACTCGTTGGGTCATGGTGTCTCGCTTAGCGCCACGGCGTCGGCCTCCTCGGAGGTTACGTCGATGGCTTCCAGATAGAACTCTTCGCCCGCGGCCACGCTGATGTCTTCGCGGCCACAGGCAGGGCAGGGCAGGGCCTGGCGCGGGCTATAGCTGTGGCCGCAGGCGCGGCAGACGAGCCGCGCGGGCACGCGCCGGAAGTGGAGCGTTGCCCCGGCGGCGGCGGTGCCTTCGCTGACGATGTCCCAGTAGAACTGCACCGACTCATCGACGACGCTCGACAGCTCGCCGATGACCAGGTGCAGGTCGGTGATGCGCGTTGCGCCGGCGCTGCGGCCGTGGCGCAGGGCGATCTCCAGGATGCTCTCGGTGATGGCCAATTCGTGCATGGCTTCGTTGAACCCGGCCTTGTTGACAGGTTCAGAAGGAAGCATACACCCGGCCGCCGGGCCTGGGCAGTGACATCTGTCATGCTTTTGGCACGACAAGATCACGATTTAGCGAACGTGGCGGGGGGAGCTGCCAGAGGGCAAGCGCTGCAAGACAACCACGGTGAAGTCGTCAGCCTGGGACGCGCCGGCGGCGAAGGCGTCCACGCCCACGACAATGGCGGTCAGCAATTCCTCGGCATTGGCCCACGGCTGCGCGCGAACGATGGCCTCCAGCCCCTCGTCGTCCAGAAAAGCGCCGGCCGGGTTGCGGGCCTCGGTGATGCCGTCAGTGAAGAAGACGACGAAGTCGCCGGGGGCCAGGACGATGGCGTGCTCGTCGCCCACGAATTCGCGGAACGCGCCCAGTAGCAGGCCGCGCGCCTCCAGCGGCTCCACTTCGCCCGTGTTTGGGTGGAGCCAGAGGGGCGGGTTGTGGCCGGCGCTGGCGTAGGTCAGGCGGCCAGAGTCGGCGTCGAGCACGCCATAAAACGCGCTGAGCAGCAGCGGCGAGGCGGCGTCGTGGAGGATAAAGTCGTTGACCCGCCGCAGCGCCTCGGCCGGGCTGGAGCCGTCGAGGGCGTAGGTGTGCATCAGCGTGCGGCTAACGGCCATATACAGCGCCGCGGGCACGCCTTTGCCGGTCACGTCGCCGATGACGATGTGGACCTTGGCGCGGTTGTCGGGCTGGACGATGAAGTCATACAGGTCGCCGCCGACCTCATTGGCGGCGCGATAGCCGGCGGCGAAGGCAAAGCCGGGCACCTGTGGGCAGCCACGTGGCAGCAAGCTGAGCTGAATGCGGCGGCCAATGGTCAGCTCCTCCTCCATGCGTTGCCGCTTGATCTCCTCCTCCATCAGCCGGCGGGTGCGCACGGACATCATGTTCATAATCCGCAGGGCAAAATCGGGTTTGGCGCGGATGGCGTCCAGAAAGCGCTCGCGGTCGAGGCGGACGAGTTGCGCGTCGCCGACGGCGATGGCCGTGGCGCTCCGTTGCCGGGCATCGACCAGAGCCATCTCGCCCAGGACGGCGCCGGGCATCAGGTAGTCAATTCGCTTGCCCTTGACAGTGACGACCAGTTCGCCTTCCAGGAGGATGAACATGGCGTCGCCGGTCTCGCCCTCGCGGATGACGGCCTCGCCGCCCGGCACGGTCACGCGCTCCCCTTCCGCGGCCCAACGCGCCAGCTCGGCCGGCGACAGGAGCGGCGGCAGAAGGGGCGCGCTGGCCGCGGTGGAGATCGTCACGGGGTTAGTCGCCCCCTGGCCCGACGAGGGCAGCGCGTTTGACGAAGGTCAACTCGTTGCCCTGGGCCGAGCGATGGTAGAGAAGCGCATCGGTCAGCTGGCGCATCATGTGGATGCCCAGGCCACCGAGCGGCCGATCCTCGAGGGGCAGGTTGATGTCCGGCGGTGGCACGTGCGTGGGGTCAAACGGCGCAGCCACGTCGTAGAGGATGACGCGCAGCTCGCCGTCGTCGGCCTCGACGCAGAGGCCAATCGGGCCAGGCCGGCCGCCGTAGCCGTGGAGCAGGCTGTTGGTCACAGCCTCATTGACCGCCAGCACCAGGTCACCGGCGTCGTCGTCGCTGCCGCCGAGGGTCAGGATCGCCTTCTCCAGGAAGTCGCGAAAGTCGTTCAGGTCGCGCACCTCGGCCGTCGTGTGGCGCAGGGTGAGGGATTTCATGAGAACGATTGGACGGCGCTAGCGATGGTGTCGTGGATTTCGAGGAACATGTCGTAGCCGGTTGTGGACAGCGCCTTCAGGGCGTTTTTCGACGGCCGGATGAGCTTGAGGTGGGGCGATTTGTAGGCACCCGTGGCGATGCCTCGCGTCGCCGCGGCGGCGTCGGCCGGGTCGGCGCTGCGCAAGAGCATGTAGGCGGAGTGGATGGCCCGCAGGCCGGCGCTGCTGATGTAGGGCACATCGCTCAAGTCGAGCACGATGTGGCGCGCCCCACCGGCGAAAGCCGCGGTCACGCGCGTTCCCAATGGGTCTTCGGCGACGAGATCGCC
>DAOSMQ010000184.1:0-5616 GCA_035372725.1 Promineifilum sp. (SeqCode) | reverse complement strand
TCGACGGTGTGGCGCTCGACGATATCGTAGTTGACATAGCCGCGGCTACACGCGCGCAGATCGTCCATATAGCCCTTGAGGAGGGGGCGTGGGTCGTTCCAGGCCAGGACCTTGTTCAGGCGCTCGTTGCCGGCGCTGGGCACGCGCGGGTTGTGGATGATCAGCGACACGCGCCGCGTCACCGGCTCGGGCGTGCCGCCGGCGGGCGCGTCCGGCTCGCCCTTGGTCGCGCCCTGGAAGGCATCTTCCAGGAAGTCGCTGATGCTATCCAGAATACCGCCGCCTTTTTTCTTGGCCATGTGCTTGCTTGCCTGCCTGTTGGTGAAATCTGCCCTGATTGTAAGTCCACCGGCGCGCTCCCGTCAATGTGGGCAGGGCTTCGCCAGAGTCGTCGGGCGACCATTGACCTGACTGGTGGGTGGCCAATCGTTCTCCGGTGGGAGTCCCAGGCGTGGCCGCCCACCGGTCAGGTCGGCGCGCCGGGGGTGACTTTGGCAAAGCCCTGCAATGGGGGCAGGAGATGGGCTTAGGGTTACAGGCGGCGCTTGTTCACGTGTGGCCCTCCCTGGTGTGAAAAGTCCGGCGTCGGCAGCGTTTTGCTACTCGACTGTGTGCCTGTCTGGCCCATTTCCCAGGCATAGCGGACGGCGTCGTGGAAGTCTGGCCACGGCTCGGCATTGCGACTCTCCCAATCGCGGCGCACATCCTTTTCAATGCTGCTCCACGACCGATTTGCGAAGCGCGGCTGCTGTAACAGTTTGGCGCCATAGCGATAAGCTGGTAGATAACGGCTAAAGGTATAGCCCCGACGCCCGTACGTCCGGTTAAAGTGCGACCGATAGCGTCGCTCGACGTCGTTTGATTCCATTGGATACACTCCTAACCGGCCCATCCGCAGCAGCGGCGAACACGGTACGTACTCTAACTGTACACGCGCCGGCCGCGCCATGCGCCTATGCCGGGTATAGATGCCGGGCATAGAAGGCGCACAATCCCGGACTGAGAACGGATAGCGCGGCCTGTACCCGCGATACAGATCGTTCTGGCGCGGGTGCGTCGCACTTTCTGAAGTGCGTCGCACCTTCCTAGAGGCGCGCTGCGGAAAGTGCCAGGCGCAGTGGCGTTGGTGGGCGCGACGCACCTTCCTGGGAGGCGCACAGGAAAGTGCCAGGCACTGCGGCTTGCGCTATTATTGCGGTCATCTTCACCGTTGCGCGCCCAACTCCTTGCCCATGACCCTCACTCGTTCCGACTACCTGCTCAATCCCGACGTTGTCTTCCTGAACCACGGCTCCTTCGGGGCCACACCACGGGCCGTCTTCGTCGCCTATCAGGCCTGGCAGCGCCGGCTGGAATGGCAGCCGGTGCAGTTCCTGAGCGTGGAGCTGGCCGGCCACCTGGCCGAGGCGCGGGCGGTGCTGGGCGGCTACCTGCACGTCGATGCCGGCGATCTGGTCTACATCCCCAACGCCACCTTCGGCGTCAACGTCGTGGCCCACTCGCTGCGGCTGGGACCGGGCGACGAGGTGCTGACGACCGACCACGAGTATGGGGCCTGTGACCGGGTGTGGCGCTATCGGAGCGCGCGCCAGGGGTTCGACTACCGGCGGCAGTCGTTGCCCCTGCCGCTCGGCCCGGCCGAGGAGGTCGTCGCCCAGCTGTGGGCCGGCGTCACGCCGCGAACGCGGGTCATCTTCCTGAGCCACATCACCTCGCCCACGGCCGCGCGCCTGCCGGTAGAGGCCGTCTGCGCCCGCGCCCGCGCCGAGGGCATCCTGACCGTCATCGACGGCGCGCACGCCCCCGGCCAGATCGACCTCGACCTGACGGCGCTGGGGGCGGACTTCTACACCGGCAACGCCCACAAGTGGCTCAGCAGCCCCAAGGGCGCGGCTTTCCTCTACGCCCGCCGGGCGGTGCAGCCCATGGTCGAGCCGCTGGTCATCGGCTGGGGCTGGGAAGCGGAGCCGGAGATGTCTTACGGCAGTCGCTTTCTCGATTACCAGCAATGGCTGGGCACAATCGACTACTCTGCCTACCTGAGCGTCCCGGCGGCGATTCGCTTCCAGGCCGAGCACGACTGGCCAACGGTACGCGCTGCCTGTCGCCAACTGGTGGGCGCGGCCATCGACGGCATCGGCGCGCTGACCGGCCTGCCCACGCTCTATCCCCGCGGCGGCTACGAGCAGATGGCCGCCGCCGCGCTGCCGCCGGCGACAGACACGGCCGTGCTGAAACGGCGGCTGCTGGACGAGTTCGCCATCGAAATCCCATGCACGCGCTGGAACGGGCAACCGTTCATCCGTGTGTCCATCCAGGCCTACAACACGGCCGCGGACGTGGACGCTCTACTGGTGGCATTGCGTGTCCTGTTGTGACAGCGGCGACCGCGGGCGCTTTGGGCACATTGACCACTTGACAGCCCCGGCCCCGTTCGGCTATAGTTCCCGCCAACAACTGCATACTGTCACTTTTATCCAGAGAGGTGGAGGGACCGGCCCGATGAAACCTCGGCAACCCGGGCTGGACGGCAGGGATCCGTCCAGTCGGCAGGGTGCCAATTCCGGCAGACGTTCTGGAAGATGAGAGCGACAGGGATTGGCTCCCCATCCCATCACGCGCACATCCAGCATACTTTGCCGCGGCGGACCCTCTGGCTTCAAACGGATGCCCGGGGTCTTTTTGATCCCCCTGACAGTGCCGCGGTCACCATCATCACAGCGAAGGAGAATGGGAATCGATGAGTAACAACGAGCGGACTTTCGGATTCAACACGCGCCAGTTGCATGCCGGGCAGACACCCGACCCGACGACGGGCAGCCGGGCCGTGCCCATCTACCAGACAACCAGCTACCAGTTCCAGAACACGGAGCATGCGGCCAATCTGTTCGCGTTGAAAGAGTTTGGCAACATCTACACGCGCATCATGAATCCGACGACCGACGTGCTGGAGCAGCGCCTGGCCAGCCTGGAGGGCGGCGTCGGCGCGCTGGCGGCCAGCAGCGGCCACGCCGCGCAGACGATGGCCATCCTGACCCTCTGCGAGGCGGGCGACCACATCGTCAGCAGCAGCCGGCTCTACGGCGGCACCTACAACCAGTTCAACTACACCTTCCCGCGTCTGGGCATCGACGTGACCTTCGTCGATCCGGCCCAGCCGGAGGCGTTCGCGGCGGCCATTCGCCCCAACACGAAGCTCATCTACGGCGAGACACTGGGCAACCCCGACATCAGCGTCTTCCCGTTCGAGGAAGTCAGCGCCATCGCCCGGCGGCACAACCTGCCGCTGGTGATCGACAACACCTTTGCCACGCCCTACCTCTGCCGGCCGTTCGAGTGGGGGGCCAACATCGTTCTCCACAGTACGACCAAGTTCATCGGCGGCCACGGCACGTCCATCGGCGGCGTCATCGTCGATGGCGGCAACTTCGACTGGACGAGCGGCCGCTTCGCCAACTTCACCACGCCCGACCCCTCATACCACGGCCTGGTCTACGCCGACCTCGGCGCGCCGGCGTTCATTCTCAAGGCGCGCGTCCAGATTCTGCGCGACCTGGGCGCGTGCCAGGCGCCGTTCAATAGCTGGTTGACCGTGCAGGGCATCGAGACGCTCAGTTTGCGCATAGACCGGCACGTGGCCAACGCCCAGCGTGTGGCCGAGTTCCTGGAGAACCACCCGCGCATCAACTGGGTCTGCTACCCCGGCCTGCGCAGCCACGGCGACTATGAGCGGGCCAGGCGCGTCCTGCCCAAGGGGCCGGGAGCCATCCTGGGCTTCGGCATCCAGGGCGGCCGGGCCGCGGGCGAGTCGTTTATCGACCATCTGAAGCTGTTCAGCCACCTGGCCAACGTCGGCGACGCGCGCAGCCTGGCCATCCACCCGGCCAGCACGACCCACAGCCAGCTAACCGGCGAAGAGATGCTGACCGCGGGCGTCACGCCCGACTTCGTGCGCCTCAGCGTCGGTCTGGAGGACATCGACGACATCCTCTGGGACCTGGATCAGGCGCTGGCGGCCACGGCGTAGTATCATGGGCGACGGACGGCCTCGACCGGCTGTCCGTCGCCCATCGCTTGGGCGGCCGGAGCCGCCCCGACCCATGACCACTCCCACCGACATCGACCTCGTCAGCCCGCAGACTCTTGCCTTCGCCCAGGAGGAGCCGTTCGTGCTGGAGAGCGGGGCGACGTTGCGGCCGGTGACGCTGGCCTACGAGACCTACGGCCGTCTCAATGCCGACCGCAGCAACGCCATCCTCATCCTCCATGCCCTCAGCGGCAGCGCCCATGCGGCCGGGCGGCACGCGCCCGACGACCCGCGCCCCGGCTGGTGGGATGACTGCATCGGCCCCGGCAAGGCCTTCGATACTGACCGCTTCTTCGTCATCTGTAGCAACGTACTGGGCAGCTGCTACGGCTCCAGCGGCCCGGCCGACATTGATCCGGCCACGGGCGCGCCCTATGGTCTGCGCTTCCCCGTCGTCACCATCGGCGACATGGTGCGGGCGCAGACGCACCTGCTCGACCACCTGGGCATCGACCGGCTGCTGTGCGCCGCCGGCGGCTCCATGGGCGGCATGCAGGTGTTGGAGTGGGCTGCCCACTTTCCCCATCGCCTGCGCGCGGCCATCCCCCTGGCGACGACGGCGCGCCACAGCCCGATGCTGATCGCCTTCAGCGAGGTCGGCCGGCAGGCCATCTACGCCGACCCCAACTGGAACAACGGCGAGTACTATGGCAACGGCCGCAAGCCCGACGCCGGCCTGGCTGTGGCCCGCATGGTCGGTCACATCACCTACCTGAGCGACGCGTCGATGCAGCAGAAATTCGGCCGCCGCCTGCAGGCCCGCGAGCAGTACGGGTACGAGTTTCAGACCGAGTTCGCCGTAGAGAGCTATCTGAAGTATAACGGCAACAACTTCACCCGCCGCTTCGACGCCAACAGCTATCTCTACATTACCAAGGCGATGGACTACTTCGACCTCAGCCAGCCGACGGGTTCACTGGCGGCGGCTTTTACCGGAGCGACGGCGGTCAAGTTCCTCGTCGTCAGCTTCACCAGCGATTGGCTCTACCCATCGTACCACAGCAAGGAGTTGGTGCGGGCGCTGCACGCCGTCGGGGCCGACGTGACCTATCTCGACATCGAAAGCACCTGGGGCCACGATGCCTTTCTGCTGGAGGTGGACACTATGACCCGCCTGCTGGGCAGCTTTCTCGACCGCCTGGCGCAAGAAGAGGGCATTGCGCGGCCGTGAGTGACGACCGCCGACGGACGACCGCCGACCGCCGACGACAGACCACTGACCTACTGCCCACTGACCACTGACCACTGACCACTGACCCACTGCCCACTGCCCCCTATGTCCCCTTCCCTCCGCCCCGACCTCCGCGCCATTGCCGGCCTTGTTCCCCAGGGGGCCAGCGTGCTTGACCTGGGCTGCGGCGACGGCGCGCTGCTCGATTACCTGAAGCGCGAGAAGCACGCCCGCGGGCGCGGCATCGAACTCAGCGAGGCGGGCGTGCTGGCCTGCGTGCGGCGCGGCCTCAGCGTGCGCCAGGGCAATCTGCAGGAGGGCCTGGCCGACTACCCCGATGGCAGCTTCGACTGCGTCA
>DAOSMQ010000183.1:0-5659 GCA_035372725.1 Promineifilum sp. (SeqCode) | reverse complement strand
CGTGCTGCTCAATTGGCTGGCGGCGCTGTTCTTCGGGTTGGCCGTAGCCAGGACGCTGGAACATACCACCCTGGCGACCTTGCGCGACGAGCCTTCCAGCCGCGGCCATCGCCTGGCCCTGGGCGGCCTGGCTGCCGCTGTGGCTTTGGCCGTCATGGCCGCCGCGTTCGGCGTCAACGGGCAGCAGCTGATTCTCGTCGTCCTGCTGCCGGGGCTGGGCTGGGCCGCGGCCCGGCTGGGCCTGCGGCCGGGCGGGTGGCTGGCCGCGGCGCTGCTGGTCGGACTGGCCACGGCCGCGCCGCTGCTCTTTTTTGACCCCGACGAGCTAAATCTGGCCCTCAATCTAGGCTATCGCGACGTGGGCTATTATGCCTTCCTGGCCACCATCGTGGGCATGGCCGCGGCCTGGGCGCTCAGCCTGGCGGCGCTGCTGCTGGGTGGGCGGGCCATCGGCCGGCGGGCGTGGGCCGCGTCGGCCATTCTGTCCGTCGTCGGCCTGGCGCTTGTCTACGCCCTGACCGGCCAAACCGGCTGGCACGGCGAGCGGCTGTTTGTCATCCTGCGCGACCAGGCCAACATCGGCAGCGCCGTGGTCATCAATGACCCGGGCGAGCGGCGCGCCGTCGTCTACGACCTCCTGACCCACCACGCCGCGGCGACGCAGGCCGACCTGCGCCAGACGCTCGACCGCTTCGGCGTGCCCTACACGCCTTACTACCTCGTCAACAGTCTGGAAGTGCAAGGCGGGCCGCTGCTGCGCTGGTGGCTTTCGCGCCGGCCAGAAGTCGAGCGCGTCCTGGTCAGCCCGGTTGTGCGGCCGCTGCCCGTCGCGCCGGCACTGCCGGAGGCCAACCCGGACGTTACGCCGCCCAGTCTGCTCTGGTCACAACTGCTTATCCGCGTCCCGCAGGTCTGGAACCGGCTGGGCGTCACCGGCGAGGGCATCGTTGTCGGCCAGAACGACAGCGGCGCCGACGTCACCCACCTCGAACTGCACGACAACTACCGCGGCAACACGCCCGGCGGCCCCACGGGCGACGACTACAACTGGCTCGACCCGTGGAACGGCACGACATCGCCGACCGACTTCGGCGGCCACGGCACGCACACACTGGGCACGGCCGTCGGGCGCAACGTCGGCGTCGCCCCCGACGCGACGTGGATCGCCTGCGTCAACCTGGCCCGCAATCTGGGCAACCCGCCCCGCTATCTCGACTGTCTTCAGTTCCTGTTGGCTCCCTTCCCCCAGGGTGGCAACCCCTTCGAGGACGGCCGGCCCGACCTGGGCGCGAACGTGCTCAACAACTCATGGGGCTGCCCGCCGCAGGAGGGCTGCGAGGTCAATACACTGCTGCCGGCGGCGCGGGCCTTGCGGGCGGCGGGGGTCTTCGTCGTCGTCTCGGCCGGCAACAACGGCCCGACGTGCGGTAGCATCGACGGCCCCCTGGCCCTCTATGACGAGGTCTTCACCGTCGGCGCGGTCGATGAGGCGCGGCGCGTGGCCGAGTTCAGCAGTCGCGGCCCGGTGACGGCCGACGGCAGCGGACGCATCAAACCCGACATCGCCGCGCCGGGGGTGGAAGTCACGTCGGCCGTGCCCGGCAACAACTATGTCGCCTATGACGGCACGTCGATGGCCGGCCCGCACGTGGTCGGCGTGGTGGCCCTGCTATGGTCGGCCAACCCGGCGCTCATCGGCGACATCGACCGCACCGAGCAGATTCTGACCGAGACAGCCATCAACATCGCCCCGGACGCGTTCGACGGGCCGACCTGCGGCGTTGTCAGGAAGCAGCCGAATAGCTTCGTCGGCTACGGCATCGTCAACGCGCTGGCGGCTGTGGAGCGGGCACTGGCGGAGCGCTAGAGCAACTCGACGAGCGTCGCCTCGCCCTGGCCGACGCCGACGCATAGCGTCGCCAGGCCGTAGCGCATCGGCTCGCCGGCGGCGCGGCGGCGCTTCATCTCGTGCAGCAGCGTCGTCAGGATGCGCGCGCCGGAGCAGCCCAGCGGGTGGCCCAGGGCGATGGCCCCGCCGTTGACGTTGGTGATCTCCGGCCGCAGACCCAACTCGCGCATGACCGCCAGCGACTGCACGGCGAAGGCCTCGTTCAGTTCGATCAGGTCGATGTCGTCCACCGTCAGGCCGGCGCGGGCCAGCACCTTGCGCGTTGCCGGCACGGGGCCGAGGCCCATCGTGCGCGGGTCTACGCCGGCCGCGGCCGAGCCGACCCAGCGCGCCAGCGGCGACAGGCCCAGCGCCGCCGCTCGCCCGGCCGACATCAGTAGCAGCGCCGCCGCGCCGTCGTTCAGGCCGCTGGCGTTGCCGGCCGTCACCGTGCCGCCGGCGCGGAAGGCGGGCTTCAGCCTGGCCAGCGTCTCGGCGCTGGTGTCGAGCGCGTAGCCGTCGGCGGTCTTCTTGATGCGCGGATGCTCGTCGGTGTCGAAGACGATGGGGTCGCCCTTGCGCTGCGGGAAGACGACGGGGACGATCTCCTCGCGGAAGCGGCCGGCGTTGATGGCCTCCAGGGCGCGGCGCTGGCTCTCCAGGGCGAAGGCATCTTGCTCCTCGCGCGTGATGACGCCGCCGGCGATGCCGCCGTCGCAACTCATCTGGTAGATGTTCTCGGCCGTCTCGCCCATCGCTTCCAGAGGAAAGAGAGCCTCCATCTTCGGGTTGGGGTAGCGCCAGCCGAGCGTCGTGTCATAGGCGGTGACGTTGCCCGACGGCCCGAAGGCGCGGCTATTTTTCGGCAGCGAGTAGGGGGCGCGGGTCATGGATTCGACGCCGCCGGCGATGTAGACCTCGCCCTCGCCGGCAGCGATGGCCCGCGCGGCCTGGTTGGCGGCGTTCAGGCCGCTGGCGCACAGGCGGTTCATGGTCACGCCGCCGACGCTGTGGGGCAGCCCGGCCAGCAGCGCGCCCATGCGGGCGACGTTGCGGTTGTCCTCGCCGGCCTGGTTGGCGCAGCCGAAATAGACCTCTTCCACTTCGTGGGGGTCAATGCCCGTACGGGCGACAATCTCGCGGATGACGAGCGCGGCCAGGTCGTCGGGGCGCACGTCGGACAGAGCGCCGGCGTGGCGGCCGATGGCCGTGCGCACGCCGTCGATGATGACTACTTCTTGCATGATGGGCCTCTTTGCGCCGCGGCGACATGGGGGCTACAACTCCGGCGGCGGCGAATGGGGCCAATTGTACCCCGCCAGCCCCCTGCGTCCACGTGGCGCGATTCTCCGAATCGCGTTTTTACGTGACGCGCCACAAAAGGCGATTCGGGAGAATCGCGCCACAAAAGGCGATTCGGGAGAATCGCGCCACGAAAGGCGATTCGGGAGAATCGCGCCACGAAAGGCGATTCGGGAGAATCGCGCCACGGCATGAAACTAGCCCCCGACCGCGTGACGGTCGGGGGCTAGTATTTAGACGCCTAGACGAAGCGCCGCAGCGCCGTCCGGAAGGCTACTGGATGGGCGAAGGCCCCCAGGCGCGGATGCGCATTGCGTCCACGAACGTGCCGCGATCGACAACGCTGCCGTCGCTGAGGAAGACGAACCCGTAGTACGCGAACGGCTGGTCGAGCAGGGCCTGAAGGGTCGGATCGGTACGCGAGTCGAGCTGAACCAGACGCCACTTGCCATTGGTCGAGCCGGTCTGCCCGTAGCAATTGAAGATGAAGCCGTCAGTCGTTGAGCACCAGAGGAAGTAGTCAAAGTTGAACTCAGTGTCGCTCATGTACTGGAAGCGAACCTGAACCCGGCGCGCGCCCTGCAGGTCCATCTCGTAGAACGCCAACGACTCCATGTCATTCTCATAAAAGGGATTGACTTGGGGGTCGTTGTTGTATCCCGCCGAATAGAGACTCTGCTGGCCACGCTTCCGCACGATATCGGTCGCGTCCCAACCGACAGTGCTGGTACCAGCCTCAACAAATAGCCAGCCAGGCGCCCCGCCCGGCCAGTCCGGCATCTCGAAGCCCTCATTGAGCAGCGCGTAGACGGCGTTCGGCCGAATGCCGCCCACACCGCGGGTCGCCATCGCCGCCGGGGCGTTCACCGCCCGAGGTCCGCGCGACGTGACACCCAGCTGCGCGTCGAGCTGCGGGCCGAGGGGCTGCCGCATATCAAGAACGAGCTTCACCATCTGCTCCGGCTTGGCCTGGCCCTTGGCCATCGCCAGCGCCGGCACCATCGCCACGATCAACAACGCCACCACAAAAACAATCAACTTCGGTTTCATTGTTTCCTCCTAAACTTGTGAGTCAGAACGACTCTACTGCCGCGGATGCACGCTTGTCACTGATTACAACCTGGGCACGTCGGCCTGGTAATGAACGAGCCGACAACTACGGCCCCGTCGCGCGAATGCGGATCGCATCGACGTAGGCGCCGCCGAAGTCGGAGAAGCTGGAGTCAGAGATGAAGCCCCAGGTAAACAAGAAGTCCTGGTCGCCCATGTAATTCTCGCCGTAGAAGTTCCGCAGGTTGATGTTCACCAGGCGCCACGTGCCGTTCGTCGAGCCGGTGTGGGCGTTGCAGTCCAAGTTCATACCGTCGTGCGACGCGCACCAGACGAAGTAGTCGTAGAAGAATTCGGAGTCGTTGCGGAACTGGAAGCGGACGTAGCCGTTGGTCGCGTTGGACAGATCCATCGGGTAATCCATCCACGTCTCCATATTATCGACGTAGTACGGGTAGGTACTGGGGTCATAGCCATTGGCGCAGCCGGCCGCCGGCCAGGCGCTGTAATGGCCGCGCTTATGGACGTAATCGGTCGTCCCCCAGCACAAGTCCAAGCCTGAGAAGTCCCACACAATCCAGTTACCAGATGGCCACAGCCCCTCAAAGCCCTCGTTCACCAGGCCCTGAACCGCGTTCGGCCGGATGCCCAGCGCCACGGAGGTCGGGCGGGGGGCGGCCGCGGCCGGCGCGCCCGGCTTGGGGGCCGGGGCGTTCGCGCCCAGCGCTGCCTGGATCTGCGGCTGGATGGGCTGGCTGCGATCGAGGGTAAAGTGGATCGCCTTACTCGGCTTGGCCTCGCTCTTGGCCATCGCCAGCGCCGGAACCATTGCCAGCAAAAGCAACACGACAACAAGCACTACCAATTTCGGTTTCATGGTTTCCTCCCAAAGCATTGGAGCCTGCCTGGCTCACGTATTAAAACCACCCGCTGTGCTTAAACCATCATAGTGGGAAGCGCTTTCAGAACGCGTTGGGCAAGCCCCGTTTAGGCATGTAGAGTCCTCCTGGTCAATAGTAGGCATTTTTACAGGCGCGCAAATAGGGTCAGGGCACGAACACTGTGGCTGTGGACGGACTAAGAAACCGCCGCGCCTGGCAGGGAAGGACTTTAGAGAGGAGCGCAGTCGGTTGACTTAGCTACAGTGTAGATGAAAGTATAGTGGCAGAATTTAACGATGTCAATTGCTTCCCAAGATGAATCAGGCACGAAATAACGAGACAAAGCAGGTATTAAGTCCCTTGTGCGACAAATTACCTACATCGCGCCCTAAGCCATGTCCAGGCGCGCCTCGACAGCGCGCTTGATCGTACCATCCGCCACCAGCCGGCGCGCCACTTCGATGTGGGGCGAAAGGGGCACGTCGCCATCGAGGAAGGCGATGCCCTCGCGGATCAGCCGGTAGGCCACGGCCGTGCC
>DAOSMQ010000182.1:0-5659 GCA_035372725.1 Promineifilum sp. (SeqCode) | reverse complement strand
CGAAGAAACCCACTATCTCCGCCTCTACATCAACTACCTGCGCAAGAAGATCGAAGAAGACCCGGCCAACCCGCGCTACATCCTGACCGAGCGCGGCGTCGGCTACCGTTTCATCGATTTCAAAAAGGAATAGGCCCGCCCGCCCCAACAGGACTTTCCTCCTGTTCTGCCCTGTTTTTTCCTCCCATTGGGGGTTATAATGGCGGAATCGGGAGCGGACCCTTGACCCGGTGGCCAATGCGGCCGCTGGACGGGCCGCTGTTTGCCGCTTGACCGGACCGAGCAGTACCGGGGCAGTCGGCGCGAACATCGCTATGATCGAGCGCGACACCATCACGGCCGATGCCGAGCAGTTATTCGAACTTATCAATACTTACCTTTCTGAGACTGACCGCCTTCAGGTACAGAAAGCGTATGACTTTGCTCGTCGGGAACATGGCGATCAGCGCCGTAAGACCGGCGAGCTATTTATTACCCACCCCGTCACCGTGGCCGGCTACCTGGCCACCTACCGGCTCGACGCCACGGCCGTCGTTGCCGCCCTGCTCCACGACGTGGCCGAGGACATCCCTGTGCCCATTGAGGACATCGCCACCGAGTTTGGGCGCGAGGTGGCCGCGTTGGTCGATGGCGTCACCAAGTTGAAGGAGGTCACCCGCGGCGTCGCCCAGGGGCGCAAGCTATCGCCCGAAGAGTTGCAACAGGCTACGCTGCAAAAGCTCTTCGCCGCCATGACCAACGACGTGCGCACCGTCATCATTAAGCTCTTCGACCGCCTGCACAACATGCGCACCATCCACGGCATGTCCCTCGCCAAGCAGCGGGCCAAGGCCGTCGAGACGCTGGCCGTCTATGCCCCGCTGGCCTACCGGCTGGGCATGTGGCAGGTTAAGGGTGAACTGGAGGCCCGTTCGCTGGCCGTGCTGGATCCACACGCCTACGAGACCATCCGCGCCGAGTTGGAACGACTGCGCCGCCACCAGGAGCCGCGCTTCGAGGCTCTGCGCGTCCAGATCGAGGCGACGCTGCGCGCCGCCGGCCTGCCCGCGCGCGAGATCAACCTGTCGCCGGAGAACGTCTACACCGTCTATCAGGACCTGGTCAAGCACGGCATGGGCTACCGCGACGTGGACCGCAATCTGCGCCTGACCGTGCTCATGGACGACCCGATTGACTGCTACACCGCCCTGGGGCATCTGCACACCATGTGGCGGGCCGTGCCCCACCGCATTGACGACTACATCTCTGTCCAGCGCGAGAATCTCTACCAATCGCTACACACCACTGTCGTCGACGACAACGGTCAGCCAGTCAAAATCCGCGTGCGCACCATCGACATGGAGCGTCGAGCGCAGATCGGCGTGCTGGCCCGCTGGTACTATGCCGGCACCGCCCTCTCGGTAGACGGCCTGGCCGAGCACCTGGGCAGCTTCTTCGCCAACGTTAAGGACAGCATCAGCGTTGAGCCGCACAACGTTGAGCTGAGCGTCCAGAGCGCCCTGGAAGATGTCCTGGGCAACCAGATACGTGTCTACACGCCCACGGGCGAGCCGAAAGACCTGGCCGAGGGTAGCACGCCCATCGACTTCGCCTACAAGATTCACACTGAACTGGGCAACCGCTGTCATGCTGTCTATGTCAACGACTTGCTCTACCCGCTGAACCGGCCGCTGAAGAACGGTGACCAGGTGCGTATCGTCAAGAACATGCGCGCCCAGCCGCAACGGGCCTGGCTGGACGAAGATCTGGGCTACATCACGACCACCTACGCCCGCATGCATGCCCGGCGCTGGTTCCGCCGCCTGCCGGAGGGGCAGGCCATTGGCCAGGGGCAGCTGTTGTTGCAACACGAACTGGAGATGCTGGGTCTGCCCGATCTGCCCCCCAGCAGCATCGCCCTCCTTCTGGGCTATGAGGACGCCACGGAGTTGTACTACAACCTCGGCCGCGCCGAACTGCTGCCAACGACGCTATCGACACGCATCATGTCCGACCAGTGGTCGAAAGGGCGCTGTCTGCCCATTGACACCGTCGTCACTGCCGCCGACGGCTCAACCTACCTGATCACCAACGCCGACGGCCACCGCCTACATCTCTGCGCCACCTGCGACCCGCGCCCGCGCGACGGCATCGTTGGCTACCTGCGCAAAGACGGCGCGGTCACTGTCCACCGTGAGGGCTGCCGGACGCTGAACGCCATGCGTGCCCGCGCCGAGGGCGTCCACCATTTGCTGAAGCTGGGCTGGGGCAACACGCAACAGCGCGAGGCGCGCAGTGTGTTGCTCTATGTCGATGTCTATGACCGTCCCAGGTTGCTGAACGAGATCACCCACCTCATGCAGGAAAAAGAAAGCAACATCGCCCACATCTGCACCACCCGCCACGACCGGCCGGGCGAGCTGACCATCGAGATGATCCTGGAAGTCGTCAGCCCGCGGCAACTCGTGCGCATCCTGCACCAGACGGAGGCGCTGGTCAACGTCAAGGACGTGCGTTGCGCCGCCGTGCCCGCCGAGGACAACGACGACGCCACGCCCTCGTCGCTCTATCGCCCTGAATGAGCGGCGGCCGGCGCACTCTCCACCACGCTGGTCTCTGAGCCGTTCCCGCCCCTTTAGCTGAGTACGAGCTAAGAAAACGACCCCGCCGCTTACCGGCTGCGTCTCTGTCGATTGACAATGGCCCTTGCCGTCATTCATAATGAGACGCGGTTTCCAAATGACATTTGTCACCTAAGCCCATTGCCTTACCAAAATGCAATAGCGCGCCGACAGACCTAATAGAAGGAGAATCTACCATGCTGAAAAAGAAATATGTTAAGTCGAAGGATGAGTACGAAGTCACTTTCGAGCTGCCAAGCGAGGCCAGTGAGGCCATGCTGGTCTGCGAAGCCAACGGCTGGGAGCCGGTGGCCATGAAGAAGAGCAAGGGCACGTTTGCGGCCAAGCTGCGTGTGCCGGCCAACGGCCGCTATCAGTATCGCTTCCTGCTCAACAACAACGAGTGGGTCAACGACGATGCCGCCGATGCCTACGTTCCCAACGAGCACGGCAGCATCAACAGCGTTGTCGAGACCTACAGCAACGGCCACTAGGCCCTGTCCCATTCTAAGATGGCGGCGGTCTGCTTCGGCAGGCCGCTTTTGTTTTCTAGCGCACGCGCAGGACGCCCACGGGCACGGTGTCCGACGGCACGTGCTGGCCGCCGGCGGTCACGGGCAGGCGCGCGCCGGTGGCGAAGTCGTACAGGCCGATCTGCACCGGGTAGTCGCCCGGCGGCAGGCCGGCCGGCAGCGCCAGCACCGCCGTCTCGTCGAACACTTCGCCCGTGGCCCACAACCGCGGCGGGTATTGCCCGCCCATGACCGGCCCGTCGCTCTGGGCCAGGGGGGCCTGGGTCGGGTCGCCCAGGTGGACGAAAAGGTGCAGGTCGGCCGCGCCGGGCGGCGGGTCGGCCACCTGCCAACGCAGGCGCACGGCGATGCTCTCGCCCGGCGCGGCCTCGTCCGCGGCCAGCTCGGCCCGCGCCAGTTCGATGCCCGTGCCCAGCGTCGCCAACGGCTCCACCGGCGTTGGCCAGCGCGCCGGCACGACTTTAACCGCGCCGATGGCGACGCTGTCGGCGTCCTCGCTCAGCTTGACGGCCAGTTGCGCCTCGACGGGCACAGCCGTGGCGTCGGGCAGCCGCACCTGCGCCGCCAGCCGGTCGCCAATGATGGCCCCGGCGGGCCAGAACGCCGCCGGATAGCCGCCGCGGCCGGGGAAGGCGACGACGTTGCCGATGCGGGCGAAGTCGCGGCCGAATAGCTCCAGGTAGACCAGGGGCGACGCGGCCCGGCCCGTTGCGTCGGCCTGCCAGTAGAGCGTCGCCCAGACCCAGTCGCCCGGCCGCGCCGTAGCCGTCTCCACCCGCGCTCCCAGCAGCGTCAGCCCCTCGTCGAAGCGGGTGTCCCGCGGGGCAACCGCAGCCGGCACGGCGCTGACAGGGGCCGGCCGGGCGAAGGTCTCTGGCAAGACGACGACGACGCAGTAGACCGACGTGGCCAACGCCACCCCCACCGCGGCCAGTTGCGTCCACGGCCGCGGCCAGTGGCTCAGGCCATAGGCCGCGGCCAGCGCCAGGGGCACGAGCGCCGGGAAGAACAGCCGCCCCTGGTCGGCCGAGGTGCGCAGGATGAATTGCAGCCAGCCGGCCGACACCAGCAAAAACCAGCCCAGCAAAACGAGGAACGACGCGTGCCGGGCCACGAAGCGCCGCGCCCCGGCCCAGCGCCGGCCGCGGACGACGCCCCAGCCCGCCCCCAGCGCGGCCAGCAAGACGATGAGGTTCCAGGCCACGTGAATCCACGCCGGCGGCTGGACGCTCATCCAGCCGAAAAGGGCGAAAAACGACAGCCAGACGCGGTCCATGTCTTGGGCCACTTGCAGCAGCGAGTAGGGCCGGTAGCCGCCGGCGATGGCCACGAACTGGTTGGCCGCGGTCGGGTCGCCATAGAGCGTCCAGTTGCGCCACAGCAGCCAGCCGCCCAGCAGCAGCGCCGGCGCGACCACCCAGGCCACGGCCGCGGCCGCCCGCGCGGCCGCTCGCGCCGCGCCCTCCGGCCACGCCGACGCCAGCGCCAGCAGCCCGACCACGCCCGCGCCAGTGGCCAGCAGCAGCAGGCCGGCCGCTTTGGAGAGCAGGGCCAGGCCGATGGTGAGGCCCAGGAAGAGCAGGGGGGCGGGGGAGCGGGCGAGCGGGGGAGCAAGAGTGACGCCGTTGCTTGTGGGGTTGGGGCGGGTGTTAAGGAGGCGCAGGAGTTGCCAGAGGGCAGCCGAGCAGAACAGGGTGATGGCGGCGTCATTGCTGACGGCGGCGTGGATGAAGGCGAACTGCGGCAGGAAGGCGACCAGGGCCGTGGCCAGCAGCGCCCGGCCCGGCGCTCCCGGCCAGACGGCGCGCCCGGCGGCGTAGATGCACAGCAGCGTGCCCAACCCCAGCGCCGCCGACAGCAGCCGCGCGGCGTGGGCGGCCAGGACGTGGCCGCGCCAGGGCCATTGCTCCTCCGGCGCGCGGACGAACATATTGGCGTTGATGGCCGGGCGCGCGCCGCTCTCGCCGCGCGGGTTCGGCGGGGCCAGCGGGCTAATCCACAGGTTGCCGGCGACGCTGGACACGTCGACGCGCGGGTTGGGCCACAGTTGCGCCGGTTGGCCGTCGCGGTCGAGGGCGCGGATGAGCAGCGCGGCGGCGGCGTAGTACAGCGGCGGCTGGGCGGCCTCCTGCCCCATGCCGCCGGGGTCGCTCGTCGTCGGCAGGCGGCCGTTGCGGGCGATGAAGTCGGCGGTGAAGTAGTGGAGGTTCTCGTCGGGCGTCTCGAAGGGCGGCGAGGCGACGCTGTAGGCCACGGCCAGCAGGGCGTAGAGGCCCAGGATGAGGGCCAGCAGGCGGCCGGTGGCGCGAGGGGTCAGGGCTTGGTTCATGGCTGGCCCAGGCGCGCCACCGGCCCGGCGCGCTCCAGAGTGATGTAGTTGTATAGCCCTGTCTCCAACGCCTCCCCCGGCGCGGCAAAGACGTGGCGCTGCGCGAACCAGTCGCCCGGTTGCCACTGGTCGGCCGCATAGCCCAGCCCGTCGGCCACCTGTTGCGTCCCATCGGCGGCCAGCAGATGAGCCTGCAA
>DAOSMQ010000181.1:0-5662 GCA_035372725.1 Promineifilum sp. (SeqCode) | reverse complement strand
GTCGGCGCGGCCCCGGTGGAGAGCCTGCTACGGCTGGGCGTGCCGGTCTGCCTGGGCAACGACGGCATGGGTAACGCCATGTGGCAAGAGTGGAAGGCGGCCTATTTCATGCACAAGCAGGCCCACCGCGACCCGCGGCGCATGAACGGCACAGACGTGGCCCGCATGGCCATTGACAACAACGCCGCTCTGGCCGGTGTCTTCTGGCCAGATTTGCCCCTCGGCCGGTTGGCGGTCGGCGCGGCGGCCGATGTGATCTTCGTTGACTACCATCCCTTCACGCCCCTGACCGCCGGCAACCTGCCCTGGCATCTCATCTTCGGCTTCGAAAGCAGCATGGTGACGACGACCATCGTCGGCGGCCGGATATTAATGCGCGACCGGCAACTGCTGACGCTGGACGAGGCGGCCATCGCTGCCCGCAGTCGGGAACTGGCGGTCAAGGTGTGGCGGCGGTTCGAGGAATTGAGCAACTGAGGAAAACGGCAAAGGGGAATAGACCATGAAGATCGCGATTCTGGGCGGGACCGGCAAAGAGGGTTCCGGATTGGGCTTTCGTTGGGCCGCGGCCGGGCATGAGGTCATCATCGGCTCGCGCACGGAGGCAAAGGGCCAGCGCGCCGCCGAGGAGTTACAGGCAGCCTTGCCGGAGGCGACCATCCGCGGCTGCGATAACGTCACCGCCGCCGCCGACGCCGAGCTAGTCGTCCTGTCGGTGCCCTATGAGGCGCAGCAGGCGACGCTGACCGACGTGCGCGCCGTGCTGCAAGGCAAGATGCTGGTGACCGTCGTCGCCCCGTTGGGCCAGCCCAAGGCCCGCGTGATGCGGCTGCCCAGCGGCCGGTCAGCGGCCGAAGAAGCGCAGATGCAGGTCGGTAGCAATGTGACCGTCATCGCCGCCTTCCAAAACATCTCTGCCAGCCACCTGCGCGACCTGGACCACGCCCTCGACTGCGACGTACTCATTTGCGGCGAGCGAGCGGCCGACAAGGAGATCGTCGCCGGGCTGTGCCGTGAGGCGGGCATGCGCGGCATCAACGCCGGGCCGCTGGCCAACGCCGTCGTCGCCGAGGGGCTGACGGCCGTGCTGCTGGGCATCAACGTCCGCCACAAGATCACCGGCGCCGGTATTCGCATCACCGGCTTGCCGGAAGAGTAGAAGTCAGTGGGTCAGTATCCAGTAAGACAGTATCCAGTAAGACAGTATCCAGTAAGACAGTATTCAGTAGGTCAGTACACAAACTGATCTGACCTACTGACCACTGACCTACTGATCTACTGGATACTGGCCCACTGGATACTGCCCCACTGGATACTGTCCCACTGGATACTGCCCCACTGGATACTGTCCCACTGGATACTACCCCACTGGATACTGCCCCACTGACCACTAACCTCCTCCTCACCGCCCTCCCCGGCATTCCCGACGTACGTTCAGGTGACGACGTGGCCGCGCTGCTGCTTCAGGCGCTCGACCGCGCCGGCCAGACGCTGCGCGACGGCGACGTGCTGGCCGTGGCCCAGAAGATCGTCTCCAAGGCTGAGGGGCGGCAGGTGCGGCTGGCCGCCGTGACGCCCTCAGCGCGGGCCGAAGAAGTGGCTGCCGTTGTCGGCAAGGACGCGCGGCTGGTGGAGTTGATTTTGCGCGAGAGCACGGCCGTGTCTCGCCTCGCCCCCGGCGTGCTCATTGTCCGCCACCGCCTGGGCTTCACCAGCGCCAACGCTGGCATCGACCGCTCCAACGTGCAGACCCACAGCGGCGAAGAAGAGGCTGTGCTGCTGTTGCCGCTCAATCCCGACGCCTCGGCCGTCGCTCTCCGCGAGGCGCTGCGCGCGGCCACGGGCGCGGCTGCCGGCGTGGTCATCACCGACAGCCACGGCCGCCCCTTCCGGCTGGGCACGGTCGGCGTGGCCATCGGTGTGGCCGGGCTGCCCGCGCTGTGGAACCGTCGCGGCGAGGCCGACCTGTATGGCTACCGCTTGCAGCATACCGACGTGGGCCTGGCTGACGAGATCGCCGCCGCCGCCGGGCTGCTCATGGGCCAGGCGGCTGAGGGGCTGCCGGCAGTGCTGCTGCGCGGGCTGCGGCTGCCGCCGACCGGGGGGCGGGCGACTGACCTCGTCCGCCCGGACGAATTAGACCTCTATCGCTGAGCGGTGCGTGGGCGCTTACCCACCGGCCTGAGCCGCCGGCGCGGCCGGCGCTTCCAGCAGGGTCGTTGTCGGCGTGTCATAGCGCCGCAGGATGGGGAACTTCCAGGCCACCAGCGCCGTCAGGGCCACTGTCGCCAGGCCACCGCTGATGATGGCGAAGGGCACGCCCAGGGCCGCCGCCACCAGCCCCGCCTCTAGCTCGCCCAATTGCGGGCCACCCATGAAGAACATCATGTTGACGCTGGTCATGCGGCCGCGCAACTCGTCGGGCGTGGAGAGCTGCCGCACAGTGCCGCGGATGACGGTCGAGATGGCATCGCCCGCGCCGACGAGCATGAGCAGGAAGAACGACAGCAGGAAGGCGGTGGATATGCCGAAGAGGGCCGTGGCCGCGCCATAGACGGCCACGCAGACCAGCAGGATTGGCCCCTGGCGGCGCAGTTGCTCGCCGCGCGTGGCCAGGACGCTGCCGGCGACGACCGCGCCAACCGAGTCAGCCGTGGCCAACCAGCCGTAGCCGACCGCGCCCACGCCCAGGATGTCGCTGGCGACGATGGGCAGCATCGTCCGCGCGGAGCTAAAGAACGTGGCGATGAAGTCGAGTAGCATGGTGCTGGAGATGATCGGCGTGCGGAAGACGAAGCGCAACCCATCCAGCAGCGCGCCCAACCCCAGCCCGGCCGACGACGCCGCTGCCCGGCCACGATAGCTCATCAGCAGCAACGAGATGACCACAGCCAGAAACGACAGGGCGTTGATGATGTAGACGAAGCCGGTATCGACGTAGGCCACCAACAGACCGGCCAGCGCCGGGCCGAGGATGGCCGCCGTCGTCCAGGTCAGTGTCTGCACGCTGACGGCGTTGGTGAAGTGCTCCGGCGGCACAAGGTGGGGCACCAGCGATTGGCGCGAGGGGTTCTCGAAGGCGGCCACGGCCGACAGCGCCGCCGTGAATAGATAGATAAGCGGCACCGACTCGCGCCCCAGCAGCGTCAGCACACCCAGGGTGCCGGCCATGAGCGCCGCGGCGATCTCGGCGTAGAACAACAGCGTGCGGCGGTTGCGCGTGTCGGCCAACATGCCGCCGACCAGGGCGAACAGCACAATGGGGATGACGCGCACCAGGCCGAGCGTGCCCAGCCCCAGCGCCTCCGCGCCGAGGTCGATGGTGCGACCGAGGATGTTCAGCGTCAAGGTTTGCCCGCGTAGCAGCTCAAAGATGTGCCAGTTGACGGCGATGAGCTGCATTTGCGAGCCGATGACGGACAAGAAGAGGCCAAACCAGAAGATGCGATAGTCGCGATATCGCAGGGCAGGAGGGAAGCGTAGGTTCATGGACGTCTGAAAGGTGCCTGGAGTTAGTCGTCTTTAGAGCGACGACGGACGACGGACCACGGCCAGAAGAGGTGGTCTGTCGTCTGTCGTCTGCGGTCTGCGGTCTGTCGCCGGCGGCCGGCCCGTCTAGTCGTTGCCGCTATACTTGGCCACGCGCGGGGAGCCATAGAGCCACCAGTAATCGTCGCGCGGGTAGGCGGGCTGCCATTCGGCCGGCCAGACGAACTCGCCCGGCTGCCAACGATTTCGCAGACGCGTGTCCAGCAGGGTTACGAGGCGGCCAGACCGCTCATCTGGCCGGTAGGGTGGCATGTCCAGCCGGTCGAGCACCGCCTGGATCATGGCCCGCGTCTCGACGATGGTGCTGTAATTGCTACTGCGCTGGAGCGTGCCGTGTTCCATTTCCCGGACCGACTCTTCCCACTGGCGCAGACGGGACTCCAACTCGCGCTGGGCCTTAGTCTCGAAACGGACGATGCGATTGCTGAGGGCCTGGTTGAACTGGAAGATGGCCGCGTCTACCTGGCCGCGCTGCTCCAGCGTCAGCAGTTGCGGCAAAGCCAGTAGCCGATGCTCGCGCAGCAGATAGCCGCCGAGGGTCAGCATCGGCAAGCTGCTATGGCCGAGGGGCCAGAAGAGGATGTCACTATCCAGATATTCGGCCATCTGCGCGGCCATCGCGCTCAGGGCGGCGATGTCCTGAGCCAGTCGTTCGCTCCCGTTGTGCATGAGACCTCCGGTTGAAGAATTCGCTCTTTGGATATAATAGACCCCAGCCTGAACAGCGTCAAACCTTCTTGCCGGGCGCTAAACCAGCCCCGGCGGCCGTTGACGCGAGTGAGGAACGTAATGAAACAGATGCGACGCGCCGCCATCTATAAGCTGGCCGCCTCGGCCCACGAAATGGAGCTGGACGTTATGAACGGCGTCCTGCGCCGCGACGACGATGGCCGCTGGCACATCGGCGACTATGACCTGCTCACCTGGCTAGACGCCCACCGCGGTGAGGAACTGGTCGTCGTCCTCGGCACAATGGCCGACGAGCGCGAGGTGCAGGTGCGCACCTGCCGGACGTGCGGCCGCGACTACACCGAGCTGGAATGCCCCTACTGCCGCGCTAACCGCATCCGCCTGCGCGGCCATGCCTAAGACGACCGCCGCCGCGCCTTGCCCCGGCCCCTGATCGACTATCCCACCACTCAGTAACCCTTGCGAATAATGCTATGATGCGTACCCTCAGCTTGCTTTTGCTTCTTTTGTTCACGACCGTCATCCCCGTGGCCGCGCAGGACGAGACCACGGAACTCGACCAGATGGTTGTCGAATTGTGGCCCGACTATGATCGCCCGGCCATGCTGGTATTGCTGACGGGCACGCTGCCGGCGGCGACGACGCTGCCGGCGACGCTCAGCATCCCTCTGCCGGCCGAGGCCGACATCCACGCCATCGCCCGTTTTACCGACGAGGACGTGCTCATCTCCGACGTCGAATCGACGGCCGCCGATGGTCGCCTGACGCTGACGACGGCCGGCCGCACCTTCCGCGTGGAATACTACGTCCCCTACGCGCGTGACGGCAGCCAGACCTCCTATCGCTTCGAGTGGCAATCGGGCCTGACCATTGGCAGCATGTCGGCCGTCGTCCAGCAGCCGTTGGCAGCGACGAACTTCGCCGTTGTGCCGGAGCCGGACAGCAGCGCCGCCGACCGCGGCGACGGCCTGAACTATCACCAGATCGCCACGCGCCCTCTGGCCGCCGGCGAGCCGTTCACGGTCGAAGTGACTTACAGCGTCGATGCGCCGGTGCTGTCTGCCCCGTCGCAGTCTCCGACGGCCCCGACAGCCACGCCGGCAGCCGCGGGGAACGGCCCCCTGGACGGCCTCAGCCCGTGGTGGCTGCTGGCCATCCCGGCGGCGCTGGCTTTGCTGGTGGGGGCGTGGTACCTGGGGCGGCAGACGGGCAGCGGGCGGGCGCGCAAGCCGCGGCCGGCGCGGGCGGCCAAGCCCGGCGGCCCGCGCAACGGCAGCGCGCCCCGCGGCGGCGGCAATAGCGGCGCGAACAGCGGCGCGGCCGGCTTCTGCCATCACTGCGGCCAGCCGGCGCAGCCCGGCGACGTGTTTTGCCGCAAGTGCGGCACGCGGCTGAAGCAGTAGCCGCTCCCACGCTCTCCCCC
>DAOSMQ010000180.1:0-5675 GCA_035372725.1 Promineifilum sp. (SeqCode) | reverse complement strand
GCCTTCGACATCGCCGCCGCGCCGCTGGCCGGGCAGCTACTCGGCCGGCTGCTGCTGGTGGAGGACGCCGCCACGGCCTATCGCCTGGCGCGCGACTGGCCACCGGGCTACGCCGCCGTCGCGCCCGATGGCGTTGTCGTTCGCGGCGGCGGGTTAGTGGAAGTCCACGGTGGCGGGGCCGGCGTGCTGGCCCAAGAGGCGCGCCGCCGCGAGGCCGCCACCGCGCTGGAGACGCTGCACGCCGCGCTGGCCGAAGCCGAAGCAGCCGCCGCCGGCCGGGCGGCAGCTATCGACAGGCTGCAAGAGGACGTCGATGGCCGCGCCGCCGAGGAGCAGCGCCTGAGCCGGCTGGAGGCCGAGGCTGCTGGCCGGCTGACGGCCGCGCGCCGGGAGCTTGACCGCGCCCAGCAGCAGCGCGACTTCGCCGTCCGCCGCCGTGCCGAGCGCCAGACAGCCATTCAGAGCTTGCAGAGCCGCATCGCGCAGACGGAGGAAACCCTGGCCCGGCAGAGGGAGCGCGTTGCCCAGACGGAGACGGCGCTGGCCGCGGCGCGGGCGCAACTGGCTGACCTGCCCGTGGGCGAGGCCGAGCAGCAGCAACAGAGCCTGCGCCAGAGTGTGGCCGCGGCCCAGACCATCGTGGCCGGGCGACAGGCGGTCGTCGATAGCCGGCGGGCGACGCTGAACCAGGCCGATGGGCAGCTAGAACGTCTGCGCCGCCGCGTGGAGGCGCTGCGCGGCCAGTTGGCTGAGGTGGAGAGCGAAGACGAAGCCGATCTGATCGTTGCCGAGCGGCGACTGGTCGAGGTGGAGACGGAACTGGCCCCGCTACTGGCCTCGGCCGAGAGCGACCGCGCCCTGCTGGCCCGCTTGCAGGCCGATCTGTCGCCCCGCCAGCGCCACGCCCACGAGTTGGAGACGCAGCTGACCCAGACCCACATTCGCCAGACGCAGCAAGAGAACCACATTGAGGCTCTACAAGAGCGCATCCGCGCCGATTTGGGCCTGGTGGCCCTCAGCTACGACGCTGAGCAGACCGGGGCTACGCCGCTGCCCATGCGCGACGTGGTGGCTGAGTTGCCCGTGGTGGCCGAACTGCCGGCCGACATCGAGGAGAATATCCACCACTACCGCGGCCAGTTGCAGCGCATGGGGCCGATCAACCCCGACGCCCCGGCCGAGTTGGCCAGCACCGAGGAACGCTTCGAGTTCATGACCCAGCAGGTGGGCGACCTGAGCGAGACGGACGCGCGGCTGCGGGCGGTCATCACCGAACTGGACGAGCTGACCTCGGTCGCCTTTGCCCGGACGGTCGAACAGGTCAACGGCATCTTCGACCAGACCTTCCGCCAACTGTTCGGCGGCGGCTCTGGCCGGCTGGCCATGACCGACCCCGACGACCCAACGACCAGCGGCGTGGAGATCATCGCCCGGTTGCCCAACCGCCGCGAGCAAGGGCTGGCGCTGCTGTCGGGTGGTGAGCGCTCTCTGACTGCCGCGGCGCTCATCTTCGCCCTGCTGCGCGTCGCGCCGCCGCCCTTTTGCGTGCTGGATGAGGTCGATGCCGCTCTGGACGAGGCCAACGTCAACCGCTTTCGCGACCTGCTGGGCGAGTTGAGCGGGCAGACGCAATTCATCCTCATCACCCACAACCGCGGCACGGTGCAGGCGGCGCATACGCTCTACGGCGTCAGCATGCAGCCCGACAGTTCCAGCCAGGTCATCTCCATCAAGCCCGAAGAGTATCTGAGCCGGACGGCCGAGTCGTAGCGTGGCGCGATTCTCCAGAATCGCTCTTTCCCTCCAGCGTGGAGCGTGATGCGGCGCGATCCAGAACGCGATTCTGGAGAATCGCGCCACGAATTGCCGCCGCGCCCCGCCTCTCTTATAATGAGCTTATCTAGCGAAACAACGGGCGGTTGCTCTCTGACGCCATCACCGCTGACCGACCCGCCCAACCGAGGAAACATAAAGACATCATGCGTACCCCATTCGTTGCAGGCAACTGGAAGATGAACAAGACGGCCGACGCCGCCGTAGAATTCGTCCGCGAGATCGCCGCCGATCTCAACGCCATCAACGGCATCGACATCGCCGTCTGCCCGCCCTTCATCGCCCTCCCCGCCGTGGCCCGCGCCCTGGCCGGGACGCGCGTCCGCGTCGGCGCGCAGAATATGTACTACGAGACGAGCGGCGCCTACACCGGCGAAATCTCCCCGGCCATGCTGCAAGGCCTTTGCCAGTACGTCATCCTGGGCCACTCCGAGCGCCGCGCCTATTTCGGCGAGACCGACGAGGGTGTTAACAAGAAGATTTTCGCCGCGCTGGTGCATGGCCTGACGCCCATTGTCTGCGTCGGCGAGAGCCTGGAACAAAACCAGGCCGGCCAGACGCAATCGTTCGTCAGCGGCCAGGTGCGGGCGGCGTTTGCCGGCTGCTCGCCGGCGCAGGCGGCCGAGTGTGTCATCGCCTATGAACCCATCTGGGCCATCGGCACGGGCCTGTCGGCCAGCGCCCAGCAGGCCGAGGACATCATCCGCGCCAGCGTCCGCGACGTGCTGACCGAGATGTTCGGCGAGGCCACTGCCCAGGCTATTCGCATCCAGTACGGCGGCAGCGTGACGGCGGAGAACATCTCTGAGTTCATGCGCCAGCCCGACATTGACGGCGCGCTGGTCGGTGGGGCGTCGCTGAAGACGAGCTTCGTCCATCTGGTGCGCGGCGCAGTGGTCTAAGCGCCAGGGGCCTATGAACGACCCGTGGATGCCCTTCCTGGCCGCGGCCGTGGCCCTGGTGCTGCTGGTCTTCTTGCAGCGCTGGATCCACGCCCACCTGCACGGCGTCAGTCTGTTGCTGACCGGCCGGGCGGAACTGGCCCTGGTTGTTTACGCCATCATTCTCTTTCCCGGCGTCCTGCTGCATGAGGCCAGCCACTGGCTGTCGGCGACGCTGCTGGGCGTGCGCACCGGTGGCGTGTCGCTGCTGCCGCGCCGCCAGCCGGACGGGACACTGCAACTGGGCTACGTCGAGTACTATCGCGGCCGGACGCTCGACCCACTGCGCGAGAGCCTCATCGGCGGCGCGCCGCTCATCGCCGGCACGGCGGTCATCCTGTTCATCGGTTACCGCGTCTTCGGCGTCACCAGCCTGGCCGCGGCGGTGCAGACCGGCGACATCAATGCCCTGGCGGCGGCCATGACCGAGCTGCTGGCCACGCCGGCCTTCGCCCTGTGGCTTTACCTGCTCTTTGCCATCGGCAACGCCATGCTGCCCAGTAAGTCCGACCGCCACGCCTGGCCGGCCTTCCTGCTATGGCTGGCCGTCCTGATACTCGTCGTCGCCTTTGTCACGCGGGGCCGCGCCGTGCTCGACAACCTGGCCGGGCCGGTGGCGACCTTTTTCGGCTACCTGGCTGTGGCCCTCTACATCGCCATCGCCGTCGATGTGCTTTTCATGGCCGTCATTGCCGTGGCCGAGTGGCTGCTGGGCCGGGCGCGGGGCATGAGCGTCATCTACGGCCAGCAAGGCAATGAGCAGTAGGGCGAGGAGACGTGGCCCATGCAGCCCAGCATTCGCACCATCCTGGCGACAACGGAAATCTTCGACAATCTTAGCGAGGCGCAACTGACGTTGGTGGCCGCCTTGTGCACGCCGGTCACTTACCGCCGTGGCTACATCGTCCTGAGCGAGAACGAGGCTTCCGACGAGATGTACGTCATTGGCCGGGGTGGCGTGGAAGTCCTGGTGAACCCCAACGCCGTTGGCGACAACACGGGCGCGGGCGAAGGGGGCCGGCCGCCGCTGGAGCCGGTCGTGCTGAGCGAGTTGCGGCAGGGGCAGGTCGTTGGCGAGGTGGCTTTGGTCGATCAGGGCGTGCGCTCGGCCACCATCCGCGTCAGCCGCGACGACACGCTGCTGCTGCGCCTGCGCCGCGATCAACTCATGCGCCTGGGCGAGACCTACCCCGTGCTGGGCTTCAAGCTCATGCGCAATCTGGCCGCCGAACTGGCCACCAAGATCCGCAACACCGACTGGCTAGTGCGGCAATACCAGTTGCAGCTACAGGAGAATGCGCCCGACTGACCCAGCGACAGGCGGGCTAGACAAGGGAGGGACGATGCGCATCGGCATGGTTTCGGCCACGTATGATCCCACTGTGATCAACGGGGTCGTGCGCATGGTGACACTCTACAAACGTCATCTGGAAGCGCGTGGTCACGAGGTCACCATCTTCACGCTGGGCGAGGAGCAGGCGGACGACGCTGGCGCGCGCATTGTCCGCTCGCCGGGCATGCGGCTGGGGGAACATGGCTACTTTATCGGCCTGGGCTACAGCCAGGAGGCGCAGCGCCTGTTGCAGACCATGGAGATCGTCCACTGCCACCACTTGCTCATGAGCGTGGAGATGGCCCACCGCTACGCTCAGTGCCCCATCGTCTATACCAACCACACCCGCTACGATCTTTACACCGGGGCCTACACGCCGCTGCCCCAACCGGCGGCCGACGCCATCATGCGCCAGCTGTGGCCGGAGTTTGCCGGTCTGGCCGACACGGTCATCGCCCCGTCGGCCAGTGTGCGCCAATTGCTGATCGACTTTGGCGTCAGCAACCCTATTGTGGTCATCGAGAACGGCATCGAGCGCGAATCGTTCTTGCGCCCCCTTCGCCCGCGGGCCAAAGCCGACTTCGGCGTGCCCGACGACGCCTTTCTGCTGCTCTACACCGGCCGGCTGGCCGAGGAGAAGAACCTGGCCGGCCTGCTGGCGCAATTCGCCCTGGCCGCCGGGGTCATGCCCGCGCTGCGGCTGGCCATCGCCGGCAAGGGGCCGCAAGAAGAGGAGTTGCGCCGCCTGGTGGTTGAGCGCCAACTGGATGAGCGCGTCCACTTCGTGGGCGTCGTGCCCTTCGATGAGGTTGGCGACTGGCTGGCCGCGGCCGACGCCTTCGTCACTGCCTCCACGAGCGAGGTGCATCCGCTGACGGTCATCGAGGCCATGGCCGCGGGTAAGCCCATCATCGCCGTGCAGTCGCCGGGCATCAGCGATTCGGTCGAGTCTGGCGTGACTGGTCTGATCGTCCCCGACGTGGAGGGCTTGTCGGCGGCCATCGCTGCCCTGGCGGCCAATCCGGCGCGGGCACGGGCCATGGGCGAGGCCGCTCGCGCCGCCAGCGCCCGCTTTGACATCGCCCGCATGATCGACCTGACCGTCGCGCTATACGACTCCCTGCTGGCCGAGCGGCCCGACTTGCAGCGTGAGGACGCCCACGGCCGCTGGTCGCGCCGGACGGAGAAGTGGTCGGCCATGCTGGAGCAACTGACGCAGCTCGTCCGGCCGTCGGACGACGCCGACAGTGGCCCGCCGCGCTGGTGGCCGGCCAACGTCCTGACAGCGCGCCGGGAGCGGCATGACTGAGCCGGTCGCGCCGCGCCGCCGGCTGGGCAACTGGGGCGAGGGCGTCGCTGCCGTCCAGTTAGAGGCCAAGGGCTACGCCATCGTGGCCCGCAACTGGCGCTGCGCCGTGGGCGAGATCGACCTTGTCGCCCGCGACGGCGAGACGCTTGTGTTTGTGGAGGTGAAGACGCGCCGCGGCCGGGCCTATGGCGCGCCGGAGGAGGCGCTGACGCCGCGCAAGGCCCAGAAATTGCTGCAACTGGGGGCGCAGTACGTCTAC
>DAOSMQ010000179.1:0-5677 GCA_035372725.1 Promineifilum sp. (SeqCode) | reverse complement strand
CAGGGCTGCGCCGTCTGGACATCAGTGAAGATCACCAGGCGATTGCCCAGCGTTGGCGGCGTGGCCAGACGGGCGCTCAACTCGTCGCGGCTGGGGGCCAGCAGAGTGACGGCCGCCTCGGCAATGTCGAAGAAGGCCGCCGCGCCCACGGGCTGGACAGGCGGCTCTGCGACTGGCTCGCCGATGACGTTGGCGGCGGAGATGTCACCCCCATAGAGCCGTAGCTTTAGCTGCAAGATGCGCCGCACGGCCTCATCGGCGCGCTGGCGGAAGCTGGGGTCGGTCTCATAGCGTTCGCGGAACCAGGCGATGGTGTCCGTGATGTTGGCCAGCTGGACGGAGTCATCGGCTGTGCTCACGCCAAAGTTGGCCAGAAAGAGCAAATCGTTGCCGGCCAGCAGGGCGTCCTTGGCCACCTGGCGATGGGGAAACTCGCGCTCGGTGTCATCGTAAAAGCGCCGCACACTGCGCAGACCCAGCCGGTCGGAGACGATGACGCCGCCGCCCTGTCGCCAGGGTGCAAATTCGGGCAGGGTCATGAGTGAGTTCAGCGCCTGGGGATCAAGGCTGACAGGCGCAGTGGTGGCGCGAATGTTGCCCTGGAAGCCCTGATAGCGGATGTGGGTGGCCAACAGGGCGTCGGCTGTCTCCGGCGCGCCGGGCGTTTGCCGGGTGACGCTGAAGAAGGGCGCCAATTCGATTTGCTTCAGTTGCTCCAGCGAACGGCGCACGGTCGGCACTTCCACGTCCACGGGCCGGTCGCTGCTCCCCTGGCCGGGGAAGCTGCGCGCGGCCACGGCCAGCCGCTGTCCCGCGCCGGCGTGGACACCCTCGATGTAGGCTCGGCCCATCAGCCCGACCCAGTAGGGGTCGCCGCCAAATACGTTTGTGCCCAGGTCGCCGGCGCTGAGAGGCGACGGCCGCTCCAGCACGTCGAGCGACGGGCCAAGCAGCAGGTTAATGCCCGTGGCGGCCAGTTCGCCGCCGACGACCTCACCAATGCGGCGGGCGTAGGCCGGCTGCCACGTCGCCCCCAGGGCCATGTTGTTGGGCACGGGGGTGTAGCCGGTCATGACGTTGCGCCGCGGCAGGCTGTCGCCGTCCTGCATGGTGGCGATGAGCAGCGGGACGGGCACGGCCGACGGCTGCGGCTCAGCTGTGGGCGGGACGTTGCCGTCTTCGTCGGCCGGGGCCGGCTCGGCGCTGAAGCCTAGCAAGGCCAGGCGCTGTAAGTTGGCGGTCAGGTCGCGCACTTGTGCCGGCGTCTGCGCGGGATCGCCATAGCCGGTCAGATTGTCATTTTCGGCCAGCAAGGCCACGCCGCCGATGTGGTAGGTCAGGATCAGCTCGCCGATGGCGCTATCGGCCGGGGCGCGATCGCCCTGAAAGGTGACCAGAAACAGCTGGCCGATCCGTTCCGGGACGGTCATGGCCTGCAAGAGGGCCTCGGCCTGGGCTGGCAGGTTTGGTTCGTCTTGGCTGCGGGCCGGGGCCGGCGCCAGCAGCATGATCATGCTCAGCGCCAAAACCAACACGACCAGGCGCAGCGCGCCAGGTGATCTCATGTTTGACTTACTACCTGCGCCGGGGATCACGCTCCCCCAACGCCCTCAAGAGCGGCCGGTGATACGAGGCAAGCGGCGTTTTGCGCGATCACCCGGCAACTCGACAGTGGCCGCTTTGGGTTTGCGTCAGAGAACGATTAACCCTTACTAACAGCCACCACCGCGGATTATAGCGCCAATTGCCGCGCCGATCACCTGTGTTAAAATCGCTATCATTCGCGCTTCGTAACGCGTGCACGCTTATGACCAATCGTCTTCGCAGCGGATTGACTATTTTCATGCTCTTGATCCTGGTTGCCAGCGCCTTCGCCGCCGGCTTCCTGGCCCGCGAGCTTGTCGATGGCCGCAACGACGCGACGCTGGCCCACGCCGGGCAGGATGAGGAAACAGCCCTCTTCCAGGAGGCCTGGTCGCTTATCGAGCAGAACTTCCTGGGCGCGTTGCCAGAGTCGCGCCAGGTGACCTATGGGGCGATCCGTGGCTCGCTGGCCACGCTCAACGACCCTTACACCGTTTTCATCGAGCCGGCCGCCCGCGACGTGGAGCGCGAACGGCTGCAAGGCTCCTTCGGTGGCATCGGCGCCTACATCACGCGCTCGGAAGAAACGGGCGCGGTTACTCTAGAACCCATCCCCGGCAATCCCGCTGAAGCGGCCGGCATCCTGACCGGCGATGTGCTGCTGGCCGTCGATGGCCAGGCGATTACCGCGGAACTGACCGTGCCGGAAATCATCGACTTGGTGAAGGGCGAGAAGGGCACGACCGTCACCCTGACCGTGCGCCACCCCGACGCGGCCGAGCCGGTGGATATCAACGTTGTCCGCGCTGATATCCTGCTGCCGTCGGTGGCCTACCAGCTGCTGGAGGCGGATCCGACCATCGGCTACATTGCCTTGTCCCGTTTCAGCGGCGAGAGCGGCAACGAAGTGGGCGCGGCGCTGCAAGACCTGCTGGCGCAGGGGGCGACGCGGCTGGTGCTTGACCTGCGCCAGAACGGCGGCGGCCTGCGCGACGCGGCCGTGGACGTGGCCGACCACTTCCTCAATAGCGGCCCGGTACTCTATCTGGATAGCCAGCAGGAAGGCGAGACCGTGTTCAACGCCACCGAGGAGACCCTGGCTCCTGACCAGCCGCTGGTTGTCCTCATTGACGGCGGCACGGCCAGCGCCTCGGAGATCGTCGCCGGCGCGCTCAGCGACCGGCAGCGGGCCACGCTGATCGGCAGCAAGACCTTCGGTAAGGGATCGGTACAGCTTGTCTTTGACCTCAGCGACGGCTCATCCGTCCATGTGACTTCGGCGCGCTGGCTGACGCCTAATCACCGCACGCTGGATGGCAATGGCCTGGAGCCGGACATTCCGGTGGCCATTACGCAGGAAGATATCGACAACGGCCGCGACCCGGTGCTGGAGCGCGCCGTGCAATACTTGCAGGAGAGTGCTCCCTAGCTCCTGGCTGCCCACGGATTCTATGTCCTACGACCCTTCTAACCTCGAACGCGGTTCCGCCGGGCGACGCTCGCCCGGTCTTTTGTTGATCGGCCTGGTCGCTGTGCTCCTGGCGCTGGCGACGGGCGCGCTTGGCTACGTCATTGGCCGGGGCACGTCGTCGGCTTCGCCCGCGGCTCGGCCAACGACGGCCGCGGTGGCCCAATTCGACACGCCGACGGCCGCGCCGCCAACGACCGCGCCACCAACGGCCGCGCCACCGACGGCCGTGCCGCCAACGGCCGTGCCGCCAACGGATACGCCCACGCCCCCACCCACGGCGACGGCGACGGCCGCGCCCTTGACCCCCTCGCCAACCCCGGCGATCAGCCTCGATGGCCAATCGCCCCTGGCCGGAGCTGACTTAGGCACGTTCTACCAGGCCTGGGACATCGTCGCTGGCGAGTACGACGGCGCGCTGCCGCCGGCCGAGGAACTGCTACAGTCGGCTATCGCCGGCTCGCTGGAAGCGCTGGGCGACGACTACACGCGCTATGTCTCTCCCGACGTGGCCGAGCGAACGCGCGAAGACATGAACGGCGCGGTCGAGGGCATCGGCGCGATGGTGCGCGAGAACGACGAGGGCCTGTTCGAGATCGTGCGGCCCCTCGACGGCCAACCGGCCGACCTGGCCGGGCTGAAGGCTGGCGACGTCGTCATCGAGGTCGATGGACAGTCGGCGCTGGAGATGAGTTTCGACGAGGTGATCCTGCTGGTGCGCGGGCCGGCGGGAACGAGCGTGACGCTGACGGTGATGCGCGAGGGCGAGCCGGAGCCGCTGGAGTTCACCATTGTCCGCGCCCGCTTCGAGGTGGCGGTCGTCGAGTATGAGATGCTGCCGGTGGAAATGACCGGCGGCGCAGCGATTGGCTACATCCACCTGACCGAGTTCGGTCGCACGGCCGAGGAGAAGCTGCTGGAAGCGCTGACGGCCATCCTGGCCCAGCAGCCAGCCGGTTTGGTGTTCGACCTGCGCGACAACCCCGGCGGCTTCCTGGATCAGTCGGTGGCTGTGGCCGATGCCTTTCTGCCGGCGGGTGTGGCCCTGTTCGAGCGCAACCTCCGCGGGCTGGACGAGACCTTCAGCACCGGCGACGGCGACGTGGCCGAGAGCATCCCGCTCGTCGTCCTGGTCAATGCCGGCAGCGCCAGCGCGGCCGAGATCGTCGCCGGGGCCCTCCAGGATCGCGGCCGGGCTGTGCTGGTGGGCGAGACGACGTTCGGCAAAGGCTCAGTGCAGCAGGTGCACACGCTGAGCGACGGCGGCGAACTGCGCGTGACCGTGGCGCGCTGGTACACACCCAATAACCACAGCATTCAGGGCGAGGGCATCACCCCCGACATCACCGTCGCATCGCCGGAAAACCTGGGCGGGCCAGACGATGGCCAGTTGCAGCGCGCGATCGATTTCCTGCTAAATGGCGAGTAAGTGAGCGCCGAGATATGGCAACAAGCGGCAACGTCAAAGTCATTTTCAATAACAAGCGGGCCAACTTCGACTACGAGCTGCTGGAGCGCTTCGAGGCGGGTCTGGTGCTGACGGGCACGGAGATTAAGTCCATCCGCGCCAACCACGTCAGCCTGCAACGCAGCTACGTGCAGCCCAGGGGAGATGAGTTGTGGCTGCTGGAGGCCAACATCTCTCCCTATGAGCACGGCAACCGCGAGAACCACGAGCCGACACGGCCGCGCAAGCTACTGCTCCACCGCCGGGAAATCAACCGCATCCTGACCAATCTGGCCCAGAAGGGGCTGACCGTCGTGCCGACGCGGCTGTACCTGAAGGGTGGCCGGGCCAAGGTCGAGGTGGCTCTGGCCCGCGGCAAGCGCAAGTTCGACAAGCGGGCCGACATCGCCCGCCGCGACTCTGACCGCCAGGTGGAGCGGGCGCTGCGCGAGAAGTATCGCTAGGGCGCTACTCGTCGCTCTCCGGCCGGCCGCCTGACCGGTCGCGGAAGAGCGCGTAGGCGCTGACGACGACGACCACCAGCGCCAGGACGATCTGCGCCACCGTCAGCGACGAGATGCGGTTGCTGGGCGGCGCGACCTTGGCGACGACAGCCGGCTTGGGCAGCGGCGTGGCCATCCCCGTGCCCGCGCCGACGGCCGCCGGCGTCGGCTCCTCCCCTTGTTGGGTCAGCAGAAAGGCCACCAGTGTGTCCTGCTGCGCGGGACTGAGGCGCGTGGCGTAGTCGCGGGGCATGATGCTGGGCAGGCAGGGGCTATTGGGGCAGGCCGGAGCCAGGTAGGCGTTTGGCTCCAGCACCGACTGGCGGATGTACTGCTCGGCAGTGAAGCCGGGCACGCGCCCGCCGGCCGTCAGCCCGATGGCGCTCAGGTCCGGCCCAACCTTGTGGGCCTCGCCGATGGCGCCGATCTTGTGGCAGGAGCCGCAACCGGCGTTGAGGATGATGGTCTGTGGGTCGCTGCCTTCAATGGGGCGCGGCGTCGGCGTGGGCGCGGCGGTGGCGACATCCGCCTCAGTCGTCGGCGTGGGCGCGGCTTGCAGGATGGCCAGTTCCTCGGCTGTCGGCTGGCGCAGTTCGCCGGCCGGCTCGGCGTGAAGAATGGCCTCGCAGGGGGAAAAGTCTGGCTCCGGGTCGGGCATGCACCACCACGGCCCGC
>DAOSMQ010000178.1:0-5695 GCA_035372725.1 Promineifilum sp. (SeqCode) | reverse complement strand
CTTGTCCAGCACGTTGACGATCTTGGCCGGCTTGCCGGGGATGGCCGGGATGAGCCGGGCGATGGCGTCTACCTCCGGCAAGGGCACGTCGAGGGCGCGGCCGACGTCGCGGATGGCCGCCCGCGCCCCCAGCGTCCCGAAGGTGATGATCTGGGCGACTTTGTCCTGGCCGTACTTCTGCACGGCGTATTGCACCATCTCGTGCCGGCGGTCGTCGGGGTAGTCCAGGTCGATGTCGGGCATGGTGACACGGCCGGGGTTGAGGAAGCGCTCGAAGATCAGGCCGTTGGCGATGGGGTCGATGCCGGTGATGCCCAGCGAGTAGGCCACCACCGAGCCGGCGCCGCTGCCGCGCACGTTCCACCAGATGTCCGCCTGCCGGGCAAACTGGCACAGGTCCCAGACGATCAGGAAGTAGGCGTCGAAGCCCATGCGGTGGATGACGGCCAGCTCATGCTCCAGCCGCGCCCGTACCACCGGGTCGGCGTGGGCGCGCTCTGCGCCATAGCGCCAGGCCAGCCCCTGCTCGCACAGTTCGCGCAGGTAGCTGGCGGTGTCGTACCCATCCGGCACAGGGAAGATGGGCAGGTGGTAGCCCTTGCTGCTCAGGTCGAGGTTGCACATCTCGGCGATGAGCAGGCTGTTGTCCAGCGCGCCGGGGACGTGGCCGAACAGCTCGGCCATCTCGGCCCGCGACTTGAGGTAGTAGCCCTTGTCGCTGAAGCGCAGCCGGCGCGACTCGTTGACCGTCGCCCCGGTCTGGACGCACAGCAGCACGTCGTGGGGCGAGGCCTCCTCCGGCGTGGTGTAGTGGACGTCGTTGGTGGCCACGAAGCGCAGGTTGTAGCGCGCCTGGAACTCCTCGACGTAGGTCTTGTTCAGCGCCGTCAGTTCTGGGATGCTATGTTCCTGCAACTCGATGAAGTAGCGCTCCGAGCCGAAGATATCGAGGTACTTGCCCAGCTGCGTGTGGGCTTTCTTCAGGTCGCCGGCAACGATGGCCCGCGGGATGTCGGCGGCCATGCAGCCGGTGGTGCAGATGAGGCCCTCACTGTGCTGGGCCAACAGGTCAAGGTCGATGCGTGGCTTGTAGTAGAAGCCATCTAGTTGCGCGCGGCTGGCCAGTTGCAGCAGGTTCAGGTAGCCAGTATGGTTCTCGGCCAGCAGCAGCAGGTGGGTGCGGTCGCGGTCAAGCTGCGGGTCGTGGTCGGTCATGCGCCGGGCGGCAACGTAGGTTTCGATGCCGATGATCGGCTTGACCCCCGCGGCGACGCAGGCCTCGTAAAAGGGGATGACGCCGAACATCGTCCCGTGGTCGGTCAGGGCCAGCGCCGGCTGGTTGAGCGCCTTGGCCCGCGCCGCCAGGTGCTTGATGCGGCTCAGGCCATCGAGCAGGGAGAACTCCGTGTGGACGTGCAGATGGACAAACGGTTCGTGTTCGCTGGCGGACGCCGACATGGGCGGGAGTATAACACAACTGTTCGGATCGGAGCTTAAAGAAGGCGAGATTTTAAGGGCGGTCGTTGGTAGTGGTTGCTTGCCGGTTAAAGGAGAGTACAATGCGATCAAGTCGTTGCGTCGCCACCCTGTTGTCGCGTGTTGAGGAGGAAATCGATGGCGCCAGAACTTCACCCCCGTTTGCGCTCACTGGGCTTTCTGGTTGTTCTGCTGCTGGCCGGGCTGGCGATCGCCAGCCGCGCCGTGGCCCAGACATGGCCTACGCGGGTGTTGGCCTACGTCGACGGTGACAATATTGACGGCAATTTTCCCCACAACGACGATAGCGTGACGACTGATTGGGAGGAATTCGAGCAGCCGGCCGTGTCGCCCAATGGCCAGACGATCGCCTACGTGCACACGTTCCTTTCCTCCGGCGTGTGGTTCAGGAACACGGAGATTGTCCGCATCAACGCCGACGGCAGCGGAGCCCAGCGTCTGACCGACAACGATCTGTGGGAGTCCTGGCCGACCTGGTCGCCCGATGGGACGCGGCTGGCCTTCGCCGCCGGTGATCTCTACGTGATGCCCGTCACTGCCGCGGGCGGCGGCACGCCCGTGCAACTGACCACGGGGACGCTCTACCCGGAAAACCTCGCCTGGTCGCCCGACGGCACGCGATTGGCGTTCAACAGCCGGCCGACCTGCCCGCAAGCGCCAGAGTGCGAATACGCGGCCGAGCTCTATGTCGTGACTGTCGCCGGCGGCCAACTGACGAGGCTGACCGACAACGACCAGTACGACGGCGACCCGACCTGGTCGCCCGACGGCGCTCAATTAGCCTATGAATCCCGCCCAACCCCGAACGGCGACCGCCATCTCTACCGGATCACCGCCGCCGGCGGCCCGGCGACGCCCATAGTGACCGATGCTGATAGCGCCGACCCGGCCTGGTCGCCCGACGGCGCGCGCGTCGCCTACGCCACTCGGCAAGGAATCAAAACCGTTCGACCGGATGGCACGGCCCAACTTGCGGTTACTGAAGATACAGGCGACTATGTGTTCGATCCCCTGTGGACGACCGACGGCCGGCGTCTGACCTTTCTCAACCTGGAATTCTTCTCATGCGGGCATAGCGGGTGCTATAAGAGGAACCTGTTGCGGGTAGATGTGGATTCGGGGCATATTGAACTGCTGGACGAGGTAGGCATCAGCTACCTCCCCGAGCCGTTGATGTGGTCAGCCACCGATCATCTGATCGCCTATATCCCCAGCCCCACCTCCTTTCTCTACGCGCGCGACCTCTCGGCTTCTTCCCCCGGCCCGGCCCGGCAATTAACTCCCGACATACCGATCAACGCCGACCCAGCCTGGTCGCCTGACGGTCGCCGGCTGGTCTTTAACAGCCGGCGCGACTTCAATTACAACATCCACGTCATCAATGCCGACGGCACCGGGCGCCAGGCATTGACCACCCATCGCGGCAATGACTGGAACCCCAGTTGGTCATCGGACGAGGAGATTGCCTTCACCTCCAACCGCGACGGCAACTGGGAACTTTACAAAATGAACGAGGACGGCCGCAACCAGACCAACCTGACCCGGACGCCGGCGATCGCCGAAGACGATGCCACCTGGTCGCCCAGCGGGGCGCAGTTGGCATATGCCCGTCAGGAGAACGGCAACTGGGACATTTACGTCATGAACGCCGACGGTTCCGGCGTAACCCGCCTGACGACCCACGCCGCGGACGACCGTAACCCGACCTGGTCGGCCAACGCCGCGCGCATCGCCTTCGAGACCAACCGCGACGGCAACGACGAGATCTACATCCTGACGGTGGATGGGCCGCCGGGCAACGAGGTGAATTGGACGCGCTCCCCGACTGACCAACGCGAGCCGGCCTGGTCGCCCGACGGAACTGAAATCGCCTTCGTCTCCGTCACCACCACCCGCGGCGGCTGGGCGCCCGCGGCGCTGGTAACAATGCCGGTTGCCAACCCCTCCGCGGGCCAAATTCTCATATCTGATCTAACGCCGCCCGTCCAGCCGGCCTGGCGTCTGGTTGCCTATGACTTCCCGCCGCGCGCCTGGGTGCCTGTGATCCGCCACTAACCAGCAGCCCGTGGTGAGCGGCCAATGATCAGCAGCCAGTTGTCAGGAATTGGCCGCGGCCTACTCACAACTGCTGCCCGACCCTCGCCCCCTGACCTGTGTTCCCCGCAGGGAAATCGTGTACAATCTGCGCCTATGATCTCCTACCGAGTCCGGCGCTTGCACGCGCCCGGCGAAGCGGCGCGGCGCTATCACCTCTTCGACCGCGCCGACCAACTCCTCCTCGTGGCCGACCAGGGCAGCGCCTGGCTGCCCAACGACGGCACGCCCCAGGTGCGCTTTGCCCGCCCCGACGGTGAGCGCGTGGCGACCATGGACCTGCCCCGCCCGGCCGACCGCCGCCCGGAGAAGCAGCACAACTACGCCATCATCTATGAGCACGCCGTCTATGCCCTCATCACCGCGCCCATCCGGCCGCCCAGCGGCGCCGCCGCGCCCCTATCGGCCGCGGGCAGCATCGTCTGGCCGTTCACGCGGCTGCTGATCGAGGTGGAAGGGCATCGCTGGCTGGCGTTGCGTTGGCCAGAGGGGGCGGGGCCGCTGCTGGTGCTCTACGATGCCGGCAACGACGGCGTATCGCTCTCGGCCGACCCCGAATCGAGCGACCTGCCGGAGCCGCTCGGCCTGCTGGAAGTGGGCACGGGCGACTACGACTTCGACCTGACGCTGCCCGCCGGCCGGCTGGAGCAGGGGCCGTTGTTGGCGCTGGCGTTGGTCTATTTGCTCGACCAGGCGGGGAAATGAGAATTAGGAATTAGGAATGAAGAGGAATGCTCGGTCGTCTCTGCTGATTCCTAATTCCTAATTATTCTTACCGCTTCAGCCCCGGGATATTCATCGACTCGTCCGTGGCCCAGGCCGACTCCGGCAGCGCCGGCTTGTCGGCTTCCTCGCCCAACCACTGCCGCGCCAGCACGATGGCGGCGACGGCGTAGGCCAACCCGCTGACGATCCAGGCGATCATCGCCCCGAAGTTGTAGTCGTTGATATTCAGGCCGCTGAACTGGAACGTGGCCGGGTAGCCGTAGTTCATCTCCGGGAAGAAGAGCAGCGCCAGCCCGACCAGCTTCACCGGCCAGATGCTGACGAAGGCGTAGACGATGCGCACCATCGGGTGCATCGTCCCGTGCGTCTGGGGCCAGGCGGCGGTGATGTGCCACCAGTTGAGCAGGCCGACGCTGAAGAGGCTGAGCAGTTCGATGGCGTGGACCCAGGCGTGGCGCAGCGTCGCCCCGTGGAACGTGGGGTCATACCAGAACCAGCAAACGCATAGAAAAGTCAGCAATGTCACGCCGGGCGAGGTGGCCCAATGGACGGCACGGCGCAGGTGGCCGGACGAGGCGGCGGCCGGCCGGCGCAGCGCGACCAGCAGCGCGTCACGTTGGCGCGCCGGCAGCCCGTAGGCCAGCGGCACAACCGGGTTCGACAGCATCAGCAGGCTGGGGATCGAGGCGACGATGAGCATGTGCTGGACAATGCGGGCGCTGAAGTACTGCGTCGCCAGATAGCCCAGCGGCGAAATGAGGGCCACGGCCAGCAGCGCCAGCCCGGCCACGAACTGCCACAACGCCCGCGTGGGCGGCGGCTCGACCAGCGGCCGGCGCAGCCGCAGGCGCTCGCGTGCCATTTGCCGCCAGCCGCGCATGTAGACAACGCCAACGAGGAAGATCGCCGCCGCCGCCAACAGGCGCATCACCGTCGCTTCGGGCCAGGTGGTCATCAGGCTAGATTGTAGCGCCAGGAAGGAGAAAGGAAACCACTACATGAGGCATATTAATCTACGCGATCAGTGGCTTCCTAAACTTTTGCCCACCGGTTTCTTTTCGAGAATGGGCCAAAAGCGCTCATGTATCCAGCAGATAACGCACGGAACTTGCCCCCAGGAACTGCCCCAGGGACTCAATCGCCCCGGCCACGGCCGTCCGTGTATCCTTATCTGGCGTTGCCTCCGGTTGCCAATGGACGGCTTGCACGATCAGCTGGCCCGTCTGGCGATCCATCTTCGGATCAACACGGCCGATGAGCCGGTCACCGTGGAGAATGGGCATGACGTAATAGCCGTACTGCCGTTTGGCCGCGGGGGTGTAGATCTCGATGCGGTAGAAGAAGTCGAACAGCCGCTCCGTCCGGTCGCGGTCGGCGA
>DAOSMQ010000177.1:0-5700 GCA_035372725.1 Promineifilum sp. (SeqCode) | reverse complement strand
GCTCCTTCGGGCGCGCCTGGTTCCGGTGGAACCGGAGCGGGCCGGGCAGATGCTGCGGGCGATCCTCGTCTTTGGCGGGCTGGCCGCGGCCGCCTGGCTGCTGCTGGCCTTGGGGCTGAGCCGACGGCGGCCCGCGGCGGTCGTGGCCACGCTGGCCGTCGCCCTGCTCTTCGCCGACCTCTACGGCCTGGGGCGCGGCGTGGAGATCGACTGGAACGACCCGACGCCGGGCTTTGCCGCCGGGTCGCCGGGGCTGGCCTTTCTGCGCGCCGACCCCGGCATCCACCGCCTCGACATTGCCACCGGCGCGTGGCAGCCGAACATGCCCATGATCGCGAGCCTCTATGCCGCTCGTGGTGTCTATAACCCGCTGGAACTGGCCAACTACAACGTCTACATGGGTGCCGTCGGCTACCGCGGCTCGCCGCAGTACAACGTCCTGGGCATCAAGTACGTCATTGGCGGCAAGAAGGAGCCGCCCGGCGACACGACCTTTCTCGTGCCCGTGTTCGACGCCGACCCGGCGGTGACCGTCTACCTCAATACGCTGGCGCTGCCGCGGGCCATGATCCTGTTCAACAGCCAGGTCGTGGCCGACCACGATGCCGCCTTTGCCGCCACCCACGACGCCGCCTTCGACCCGGCGCGCGTCGTCGTGCTGGAGGGCGGCCAGGCGCTGGCGGCTGAGCCGGGCCAGGCGACCATCACCATCGACCGCTATGGGCCGAATGAAGCCGCCTTCACGACTGAGACCGACCGGGCGGCCTATTTCTTCCTGAGCGACGTTTACCACCCCGACTGGCAGGCGACCGTGGACGGCCGCCCGGCAACCATCGAAGTGGCCAACTACGCCTTTCGCGCCGTCTACCTGGAACCGGGCCAACACACGGTCGAAATGCGCTTCCGGCCGGCGGGCTGGGCCGCCGGCGTGGCCGCCACAGCCGGCGCGCTTGTCACCCTGGTCGCACTGGCTATCATCTGCATCAGGTCTAATGGCGCGAAGGCCGCTTTTCCCGGCCCGTTCGCGCCCGATTCTTCGGAGGAGAAAGAACAATGACAGACAGACCCAACGCCGCCGGCACGCTCATCCATCGAGCAGGCCTGGCCCTTGTGCTCTGCTGTGGGCTGGCGCTCCTGGCCGCCTGTGGCCAGGGGGGAACGGAGACGACGGCCACGCCGACCGCCGCCCCTGAACCCACCGCCGCCCCCAGCGACGTCGAGCCGACCCGTGGCCAGGCCACGGTCAGCAACATCGACATTCAAATCATGGAGTCGTTCCCCGTCCAGGTGAACGTCGTTGCCAGCGGCAATTTGCCCGATGGCTGCACCCAAATCGATGAGGTCATCAGCCAGCGGACGGACGAAGTCTTCCGTGTGGCCATCACGACGCTGCGCCAACCGTCGGCCGTCTGCACCCAGGCGCTCGTGCCGTTTGAAGAGGTCGTGCCGCTTGACGTCGCCGGGCTGGCCGCCGGAACCTATGAGGTCTCGGTCAACGGCATCAGCGATACCTTCACTCTAGACGTGGACAATTCCCTGACCGAAAGCCTGGGCACACCAACGACAGGCGCGGGCGCGGGCACAACGCCCGGCATTAGCGGCTTCGTCTGGCATGACCTGTGTGCGCAGACGGGCGGGACGGCCGATCCGGCGACAACCCTGGCCCAGGGCTGTGTGGCCGGCTCAGACGGCACGACCATCCAGGCTGACGGCGTGCGCGACCTCAGCGAACCGGGCATCCCCGGCGTCACCATCAGTCTCCTGGCCGGCGACTGTACTACCGCCACGCCCGGCGAAGAGGTCACCGCGACGACGGATGAGTCCGGAGCATATCGCTTTGAGGATGTCAGCGCCGACACCTACTGCGTTTTCCTGGACACGGCCTCCGAGGCCAACGCCACGGCGTTGGGAGACGGCGGCGTCATCACCTCACCGCTCAATAACGGCGTGCCAACGAATAGCGTCACCGTGACCCTGGCCGAGGGCGAGGCGCTGGCCGACGTCGATTTTGGCTTCGACTTCCGCTTTCTGCCTGTGGCCGAAGCGCCGGCTGACTGCACCAACAGCTTCGAGTTCGTCCTTGACCTGACCGTGCCCGACGACACGGTCTTCCCGCCCGGCGCGGAGTTCGAGGCCGGCTGGCGGCTGCGCAACAATGGCACGTGCCCATGGGACAACTACGCCGTGGCCTTTGTCAATGGCGATGCGATGGGCATCACCGGCACAGTGCCCATCGAGGATGTCGTCGCCCCGGGGCAATCGGCCGATGTCGCCGTCACCCTGACTGCGCCAGCGGCACCTGGCACCTATCGCAGCAACTGGCAGTTGGCCGATGCCGACGGCACCGTCTTCGGCATCAACGGCCAGGCTGAAGACGCCTTCTGGGTGCAGATCGTCGTCGAAGAGGGCGCCGCGGCGGCTGGCCCGCCCGCGCCGGGGTCGGCGTCCATCAGCGGCGTCGTCTGGGAAGATCTATGCTTCCTGACCAACGGCACGGCCTCGCGCGGCTGCGTAGAGACGGAGGAGGGCAGCGGCTTCTTCCGGGGCAACGGCACGTTCGACACCAACGAGGCCGCCATTCCCGGCGTGACACTGGTGCTCGGCCGGGGCGCATGCCCGCCGGGCGGCATTATCGCCGTGGCCGACCGGCTGGCCACCGCCGTCAGCGACGCCGATGGCCTCTACCGCTTCGAGGGCCTCGACGCCGACATCTACTGCGTGTCCATCGACGCCCTCAGCCCGGAGAACGTCGATCTGCTGATCCCCGGCAACTGGACGTGGCCCGCGCCGGGCACTGGCCGCCAGGGCATTCGTCTGGCCGGCGGCGAAGCACGCGAGTCGGTCGATTTCGGCTGGGACTTCCAGGACTAGCCGGCCGCGACGCGCCCGGCCGGGCAGCGGCGAGTTATGGGCCGGCCACTCCGGCCCTACTCGCCACTGCCCGGCTGGGGCCGAGACAGTTCTGTAAGCAATAACGTAAGCGAGGCCTCATACGATGAGTGATGGTGGGAATTTTCCGTCGGAGTTTGGAGTAGTGAATAGTTTTGAGCCAATCCCGTGGCGCGGCTTTCGTGCCCTCGACAAACTGATCTTTGTTGCCGTGCCGCTGGCGGCTGTCGTCATCGCCGTTGTGCCGCTTCTCGACCCGCTGCTCTTTCGGCGGGTGGCGCGGCTGTTTGGCGGCAGACCTCTCGTGGCCTGGCTGGCGTCGGGCGGCGCGTGGATCATCGCCGGCAGCCTGATGGCGCTATTGGCTGTGTATGTGTTGTGGCGACGCCGTAGCCTGGTTGGCAACAAGGCGCTCTGGTTCAGCAGCGGCTGCCCGGCCTGCGGTGAACATGAACTCGTGCGCGTCTCGCGTCATTTCAGCGACCGCTTCTATAATCTGGCGGCGGTGCCCGCTTATCGCTACGCCTGCCGCAACTGCACCTGGCGCGGTCTGCGCATCGCCCGCCGCGACCACTTGCTCAACCGCGAGGAGGAGCTGGAAGCGGCGCTGTTGCGCTTCGACCCCGACGCGCGTTCGGCCGAGAGCGACTCTTGGGCCGTCCTCAGCGAGGCCGCCGCTGGCCCGCGCCACGCCGAGTCCGTCTTCCACGACTCTGGTGACGTCGACTGGGACGAGCCGGACGACCCCGCCCAGGCCTACGCCAATGGCACAGACCCCCACCCGTCCAATCACGAGAGCGACGAACCGCCCGGTGACCTGGATTGGATTTGGCGCCGTCCGAGCGGCACGGATCAGATCTAGCCATCGCCCACTTTGCACACGCGCACAGCCCCTTGAAGCTCTCCAAGGGGATGAACCAGGTTTGGCGAGAGACGGCCGCGAAGCGCTCCGCCGGCTAAACCTCACGCGAACAGTTATCACCCCACTGCCCGCACAGGAGAACTCTTGAACCTTCTCACCTACGACCACCACGGCCACCCCACCCCCGGCTTGCTGCGCGGCGAGGCCATTGTCGATCTATCGCCCGTAGCACCCGACCTGCTGACCCTCATCGACGGCGGCGCGGCGGCGCTGGCCCGCGTTCGCGCCCTGGCCAAGACGGCCAGCGACGCGCTGCCCCTGGCCGGCGCCCGTCTGCTGGCCCCCATCCCCATACCGCGCCGCAATGTCATCTGCCTGGGCAAGAACTACGCCGAGCACGCCCGCGAATCGTATGAGGCCCGCGGCGAACAGGTCGTCACCACCGAGTACCCAGTCATCTTCACCAAGGCGACGACGACCATCAGCGGCCCCTATGACGACATCGCCATCGACGACGCTGTCTCGGCGCAGATGGACTACGAGGTCGAGTTGGCCTTCATCATCGGCCGGCCCACCCGCCGCGCCAACCGCGCCGAGGCCCTGGCGGCCGTCTTCGGCTATACTGTTCTCAACGACGTGACCGCCCGCGACCTGCAAAACCTGCACAAGCAGTTCCACATCGGCAAGAGCCTGGACGGCTGCTGCCCCATCGGGCCGTGGATCGTCACCGCCGACGCCGTGGCAGACCCCCACGCGCTGCGCATTACCTGCCGCGTCAATGGCGAACTGCGCCAGGACAGCGCCGGGGAAGTGATGACGTTTGACATCCCGGCCATCATTGAAATCCTGTCGCGCACGATGACGCTGCTGCCGGGCGACATCATCGCCACGGGCACGCCCAGCGGCGTCGGCTTTGCCCGTAAGCCGCCCGTGTTCTTGCGGCCGGGCGACGTAGTTGAGAGCGACATTGCCGGTATCGGAACGCTCCGCAATCGCTTTGTGGCCCTGTAAATCGCCAGTTGCCCAACGACCTGACCGGTCAGATAAGCGGCCCAAAAGAGCATTCGCGCCACAGAGGCTTTGGTCAAGTCTTTGAGCAACTGGCGACGACTGAGACGCGCTAAAGTGCGCTGACCTGACAGGTGGGCGGCCTGAAGTTTCCTTTGCACCAGAGAGAGTTTGATCGCCCACCTGTCAGGTCTTCGATTGATCGGCGACTGTGGAAAAGCCCTGGTCGGGCAGCAGGCACATTGACATAGTCTTGGCTCTTGATATAATTGGAGTTTGGCTGAGTGGGTTAGGGTTGGACGGCAAGAGACAATCGAAGAAACCGTAAGATGCGACGCGTGCGTAAATCTGGAGGTTTCCCTGTTGGAACTCAACTAAGCTGCGTGCCTTTGGCATAGCGCGCCGCCCGGCATTATCCGTTGAGGATAGCGTCTGTTGACTCGGCCACCTGTAGCGACCAGTCGCCAGGATAGGCCGTTTTTTATTGTCGAATTGGAACCTGCAACCCGCTAAATCGCTAGCCGGTTTAGGACTAGATCTATGTCTGACGAATCGATGAATTCCCTTGAAGACCTGCTGGACCAGCACTCCTACGACATGCCGCAAGTGGGCGATATCCGCACGGGCGTGATTGTCGCCACCACCCCGCAGGGCCTGATCATTGATTTGGGCCTGAAGCGGGATGGGATTGTGCCGCAGTCGGACCTGGCCCAGCTGGAACCAGAAGAGCGCGAGGCGCTGAAGGTCAACGACGAAGTGCCGGTCTATGTCGTCCAGACAGAAGACTCGGAGGCGCTGGTCGTGTCTATTCGCCTGGCGCGGTTGAACCAGGACTGGATTGAGGCGGAAGCCCTGTTGGCCAGCGGCCAAATCTTCGAGGGCGAAGTCATCGGTTACAACAAGGGCGGCGTCATCGTGCCCTACGGCCGCATCCGCGGCTA
>DAOSMQ010000176.1:0-5718 GCA_035372725.1 Promineifilum sp. (SeqCode) | reverse complement strand
ATACCAGCGGCGGCCGGGGCCGCCGGCGCGGCGGCTACGGGCGCGGCCGCTGCCGGCACAGACGCCGCCGGCGCAGGCGCCGCCACAGCAGGCGCAGGCGCGGAGGTAGCCGTGGCCACGGCCGCGGCCCCGCCCCGCAGCGCCGCCGGGTCTACCCCGGCGGCCTTGAGGGCTTTGTTGTAAGCCGACTCGGCCTTGGCGTTGGCCACGCGCGCCTTGCGCACATCCTCCGGCGACATGCCGGGCGTGATCTCGATCAGCTGCGGCGGCTCGATGCCGGCCAGCGCCGGCGCGGCGGCCTGCGGGTGGGCCACTGCCGTGGCCGGGCCAGGCATCTCCGCGTTGACCACGGCTTCGACGCCGGCCACCGTGCCCGCGCCGACGCCAGCGGCTTTGAGGGCCTTGTTATAGGCCGCTTCCGCCTTGGCGTTGGCCACACGGGCCTTGCGCACGTCCTCAGGGGCCATGTCCGGCGTGATAGCGAGGAGCTTGGGCGGCGCGATGCCGGCCGCCGCGGGCACGCCGGCGGCTGTGGCCGCGGGCGCAGCGACAGCGCCAGCCACCGGAGCGGCCACAGGCACGCTGCCGCCGGCCGTGGCGGCCTTCAGCGCCTTGTTGTAGGCCGACTCGGCCTTGGCGTTGGCCACGCGGGCCTTGCGGATCTCTTCCGGCGACATGCTGTCGGTGATGGCGATGAGTTGCGGCGGGGCAATGCCGGGGCCTGCTGCTACCGGCGCGGCGGTAGCGGGTCGTGGCCCGGCAGCCGCAGCCACTGGAGCCGGCGCGGCGGCGACGGCTGTCGCCGGGCCAACGCGCGCGCCGTCCCAACCGTGGTGGCGGGCAATGCGCACAGCCGTTTGCGGGTCGTTCTGCAGACCCTTGCTGGCCGGGGCCAGCGTCGATTGCCCGGCGCGGCCGATGCGGTTATTTGCGCCGCGCGGCAGCCCGGCGGCGCGCTTGGCCGCCACCAGACGTGCCTCTTTCAGTTGCGCGTCGTAGTCGGCCTGGACCTTGATCTTGTGGCCCAGCGTCACGCCCGGATTATAGGCCTTCTCCTCGGCGGCCATCGCCATGCGCGTCGCTGACACGGCGTGGTCAGCGCGGGAAAAGAGAAAGGCCAGCAGCAACCCAACGAGGAGTACAAGGAAGATGACGATGACGATCAACAGAACAGCCATATCCAGAGTCCCTCAACTCTATCTAGCGCCAGATGAGCCACATTATAGCGATTGTGCTGGATTTCTCAAAAAGAAACGACCCGGAGGAATTCCGGGTCGCTTGAAAACGAATAGAGCGTCATGATGCCGAAGGTGGGATTCGAACCCACATGAGGGAACCCTCACTACGCCCTGAACGTAGCGCGTCTGCCAGTTTCGCCACTTCGGCTAGGTGAAGGGTATTGTAACAGGGCAACGCGAATTGTCAAACACATCGGTCGTCTTTCGGCCGCCCAGATGGACAGTACATGGCGGGCGGGCGATAATGGCCGCGCAGCCGCTGCTGGCTGACGCATCCTGGCTCTCGATGAGATCGTCCTATGCAAGCTACCCTGGCCGCTCTGAGTTTGCTTCTGCTGGCGGGAATGGTTCTCTTCCGTATCCTCTGGCTACGCCGGTCGGGCACGAGGGCCATGCACTTCGGCCGGCTCGACAAGACCGACTTTCTGCTGCCGCCGCTGATGCTGTTCTATATCTACACCATCCTCGCCGCCGCCTTTGGGTGGCCGTTGGCCAGCACGCGGCGGCTCTTCCAGTCGGAGGCCGTCGCCTGGGCCGGCGCGGCCCTGTGCCTGTCCGGCGTGATCGTCATGTTGCTGAGTCTGGCGTCGTTCGGCCGCAGCTTCCGCGTGGGTATCGACGTAGAGCACCCCGACCAGTTGGTGACGACGGGCATCTTCGCCCTCAGCCGCAACCCCATCTACGTCGCCTTCGGCCTGGTGCTGCTGGGGCAGTTCCTGGTGTTTCCCAACTGGGTGCCGCTGGCCTATCTGCTGACCGGCACAGTGGTCATCCACCGCCAGGTCTTGCGCGAGGAGGCGTTTTTGCGGCAGCACTATGGCGAGGCGTACACCGCCTATTGCCGGCGCGTGCGCCGCTACGTCTGAACCGCCGGCAGGGCCGTTCCGCCGCTAGACGTCGCACCAGGCCCGCACCGCCGCCAGCCGCCGGGGGCCGATGCCGGGCACGCGCAGCAGGTCATCGACAGAGGCCAGCGGCCGGGCGGCAATGATGGCCGCGGCCAACACCGGCCCGATGCCGGGCAATTGGCGGAGCTGTCCGGCCGTCGCCGTGTTGAGGTTCAGGCGCGGGTCGGCCGCCGGCGCAGTGGCCCCAAAGGCGCGGCGGAATGGCTCTGGCCGCTCCCGCTCCAGCAATGCCAACAGTTCCGGCAACCGGTCGCGCCGCTGGCAATAGTCTAGCAGGGCGATGCCCTTGCGCGTCGTGGTCATGTCCGCGGCGAAGTTGCGGAACACCTCCGGAAAGTGGTCGAAGCACAGGCCGGTTAGCTCTTCGTCGTTGTAACAGTCGGCCAGAAAGCGGCGGAGGTCGGGGAGGGAAGGCATGGCGGTCAGTGGGTGGTGAGACCTCTGGGGCCTGGCCGCTAATCCGGCGAGATCACCTTCAACCCCACCCGCGTCAGCGTCGGCGGGTCGATGAGCATGTTGGTGTAGGAGGCGTTGGCCAGGGGGCAGTAGCATTCCTTGGCGGCGATGCTGCGGCGCACTTCCTTGATCTTGTCGCCAAACCAGATGGCTTTGAAGTCATAGTCGTGATCGCGCAGGTTGCCCAGGTTGTCGGCGCGGACACAGCACGGCCAGACGGTGCCGTCGGCGTAGATCTGCGCGCTGGCCCAGCCGGCGTAGCAGTCGATGACCTGATCTTCCTCCTCCAGAATGCGCTTGACCAGCTTGTAGTATTCCACCCGGAACGCCTCGGTGATGCGGGCGACGCCCTTGTAGCGCTTGCTCTCGACGTAGGCAATCAGCCGGTCGATGGCGGCGCGGTACTGCTCCGGGCTGGGGGTGATGGGCAGGCCAACAGTGTCCAGTTCGACGCGCGGCTCGGCGATCTCGGTGATGAACTGATCCGCGCCCGACTGCTCGGCATAGGCGATCAACTCGTCCAGGTGGCCGACGCTGAAGACGCTGACGACGGAGTGGATGCCAATGTTGAGATTGGGCAGAGTGTCGCGCAGGGCTAACAATTGTCGCAGACGCTCCTCGAAGCGGATGAAGTTGCCGGGCACGCCGCGGATGAGATCGTGCTTTTCGCCCACGCCATCTAGCGAAAGGTTAATGATCAGTTGGCTCTCCGGGCAGGAGCGAGCGATGCGTTCGACCTTGTCAGGGATGGTGCTGAGGATGCTGTTGGTCGGGATGTTGATGATCCCCGGCCGGCAGTGCTTGTAAGCCAGCTGGGCCAGCTCGACGATGCCGGAGAACATGAACGGTTCGCCGCCGCTGATGGTGAACCAATAGGGGGCGCGGCCGAGCGAGGCCAGCACGCGATCCCACTCCTCCAGGTTTAGCTCGTTCTCGCGCTTCATCCAGATGTTGCACGTCAGGCAGCGCGAGTTGCAGCGCGGCGAGGGCGACAGGGTGATGTTCAGCGGCAGCAATTTTGGCCAACCGAAGCGCCGGTAGGCCTGGAATAGGGGTACACGGGCCAATACGCCCGTCATTGAATTCACGGTGTTTGCAGCTCCTTGGTCGTCGCGGCAATGTCCCAGACAGTGTGGCTGCGGCGGGCCTTATAGTCACGGCGGCCCAGGTAGCGCCCCCACATCTCCAGCGCGACGACGCGCCATGTCCAGACGAACGGCCGCGGCCGCCAATCCAGATGGCGCAAGAGATGCCCGGCGATCTTCGTCCCGCTCATCGTGCTGACGCTGTAGCCGAGCTGGGCCTGCATCTCCAGATGGCCGGCATAGATGCGCCGCCGTTGGCGCAGGAAGTCCTCAACCGTTTCTGGGCCTTTGTTGTAGACGATGGCCTCCGGTATATACCTTACCCCATAGCCCTGGCCGCGAATGAGCGGCTCGACGCTGGCCTCGTCTACCGCCGTGTGCGGCGGGATGCGCTGGAAGACCTTGCGGAAGGCGATCATCTCGCCCGCCTTGAAGCCGTGGAGGTTAATCTCGTGGTGCAGATCCCACAGCAGATGGGCGGCAAAGCCCATAAACGTCGCCGGGTCATTGACTGGCTCCGGCCGGCAGGCGGTCAGACCGGTCTCCGGGTCGTCGAAGGGGCTGACCAGCCGCTCCAACGCCTCTTCGGCCGGCAGCAGGTCGGCGCTGCTGAGCACCAGCACGTCACAACGCGCCTCGCGCAGGAAGAGGTTCATGGCCGACGCCTTGCCCTCGCGCGTGGGCTGGGTGATGAGGCGGATGCGCGGGTCGGCCACCGCGGCGGCCAGGACGATGGCTTCGGTGTCGTCGGTGCAGCCGCTGGCGACGACGATGATCTCGGCCACCTCGCCCCGCTCCAGCCGCGAGGCGGCCACACGCGCCAGCAGCCGGCCGATGTTGGCCGCCTCGTTGTGGGCCATGATGCCCATGGAAAAGGGGATGGGAGGCATAGTCGGTCAGTTGTCAGTGAGCAGCGCCCGGCGGTCGGCTAGCGGCTTTGAAGTAGGAACGAATAGCCGCGGCCACCTGGTCGACGGCCGCCGCGGGCAGGTCGGGATACATGGGCAGAGAGAGGACGCGCGCAGCGGCAGCCTCGGTGGCGGGCAGGCTGCCTGGGCCATAACCGAAATGGGCGTAGGCGGGCTGGCAATGGATGGGCACGGGATAGTGGACGCCCGTGCCGATGCCCTGCGCGGCCAGGTAGGCAGCCAGAGCATCGCGCTCGTCGGCGGCGACGACGTAGAGGTGGTAGACAGCGCGCTCCTCTGGCCAGGCGGCCGGCAGTGCCAGGGGTAGATCGGCCAGCGCGGCGTCGTACTGAGCCGCCAGCCGCCGCCGGGCGGCGTTCTCCGCGTCCAGGTGGCGCAGGCGGACGCGCAGGATGGCCGCCTGTAACTCGTCCAGGCGGCTGTTGTAGCCTTCGATGTCACTGACGTAGCGCTCGCGCCAGCCGTATTGGCGCAGCAGGCGCAACCGCTCGGCCACCTCCGGCCGCTTGGTGACGACCGCGCCGCCGTCGCCCAGCGCGCCGAGGTTCTTGGTCGGATAAAAGCTGAAAGCGGCCGCGTCGCCCAGCGTGCCCACGCGGCCGCCGTCGGTGGTCGCCCCGTGGGCCTGGGCACAGTCCTCAATGACCAGCAGGCCGTGGGCCTGGGCGATGGCCAGAATGGGCTGCATGTCGGCCGGTGCGCCGTAGAGGTGAACGGGCACAATGGCCCGCGTTCGCGGGGTGATGGCTGCCTCGAGCCGGCCGGGATCGAGCGTGTAGGTGGCGGTGTCGATGTCGACGAAGCACGGCGTAGCCCCGGCCAGGGCGATAGCGGCGACGGTGGCCACGGCCGTGTGGGCCACGGTGATGACCTCATCGCCCGGCCCCACGCCCAGCGCCCGCAGCGCCAGCAGGACGGCATCCGTGCCCGAAGCGACGCCGACGGCATGGCCCGCGCCCAGATAGGCGGCAAACTCAGTCTCGAAGGCGCTGACCTCCGGCCCCAGGATGTACCAGCCGCCGGCCAGCACGCGCGCCACCGCCGCGTCGATCTCGGCGCGCAGGCGAGCATAGGCCGTTTTCAGGTCAACAAGGGGGATTGC
>DAOSMQ010000175.1:0-5724 GCA_035372725.1 Promineifilum sp. (SeqCode) | reverse complement strand
GGCCAGCGCAGCAGCCGCATCCCATTGGCCGTCACCAGCAGCGACGTGCCCACGTCGGCCAGGACGGCCAGCCACATGCTGCCCGACCCCAGCAGCACGAGAACGAAGAAGACCAGCTTGATGGCGATGCTCACGGCGACGTTGACGCGCACGGTGCGCATGGCCGCGCGGGCCAGCCGGACGGCAAACGGCAACTGGCGCAGGTCGTCGCCCAGCAGCGCGATGTCGGCTGTCTCCAGCGCTTGCGGCGCGCGCCCCATCGCTATACCAACCGAGGCCGCGGCCAGCGCCGGCGTGTCGTTGATGCCGTCGCCGATCATGGCCACGCCGCCGTGCTCCGCCCGCAGCGCTTCCACGGCGGCGACCTTATCGGCCGGCAGCAGCCCCGCGCGCACGTCGGTCAGGCCGACCTCGGCGGCGATGCGCCCGGCCGTGGCGGCGTGGTCGCCGGTCAGCATCACCAGCGGCCGGATGCCCTGCGCGGCCAGTTCGGCCAGCGCGGCGCGGCTGCCGGCCCGTGTCGCGTCGGCCAGGGCGATGTAGCCGCGGTAGGCGTCGTCGCTGCTGACCAACATGGTCGTGTAGCCGGCGTCGTCGGCGGCGCGGATGTCGTCGCAGTGGGGCAGGTGGTCGATGGCGTCGTCGAACCAGGCGTGGCTGCCGATGCTGACGGTCTGGCCGTCCACGCGGCCAGTGATGCCCCGCCCGGCCAGCGCGGCGACGCCCTCGCCGGCCGGATAGCGCCCGGCGACGCCGCGCGCCTCCGCCTCGGCCAGCACGGCCCCGGCCAGCGGGTGCTCGCTGCGCCGCTCGACGGCCGCGGCCAGGGCCACCAACTCGTCGCACGGGGCGCAGGTCGCGGCCGGCTCGACGCACGCGGCGGCGCGGACGGCCACGACGGCCGGCTCGCCGCGGGTGATCGTGCCCGTCTTGTCGAAGGCCATCGCCCGCACGCGGCTGAGTTCCTCCAGCGCCGCGCCGCCCTTGAAGAGGATGCCGTGGCGGGCGGCGTTGCTGATGGCGCTGATGAGCGTCACCGGTGTGCTGATGACCAGGGCGCAGGGGCAGGCGACGACCAGCAGCGCCAGGGCGCGGTAGAGCCAGCCGTGGGCACTGACGTGGGCACTGACGCCGTCAGCGCTCGCCGGGTTCCAGAAGGGCGCGCCGAACAGCAGCGGCGGCACGATGGCCACCAGCAGGGCGATGACGATGACCGCCGGCGTGTAGACGCGGGCGAAGCGATCGACAAAGCGCTGCGCCGGGGCGCGCCCCTCCTGCGCCTCGGCCACCAGACGGATCATGCGGCTGATGGTCGTGTCCTCGGCCAGGTGGGTGACTTCGATCTCCAGCGCGCCGGGGCCGTTGACGCTGCCGGCAAAGACCTCGTCGCCGGGGGCCTTGTCCACCGGGCGGCTCTCGCCGGTGATGGGGGCCTGATTGACGGCCGACGCGCCGGCCAGGACGCGGCCGTCCATCGGCAGCCGCTCGCCGGGGCGGATGGCCAGGCGGTCGCCGACGCGCAACGCGGCCACGGGCACGCGCGTCTCGCCGCCGTCGTCCAGCCGCGTCGCCTCGGCCGGGGCCAGGGCCGACAGGCCGCGGATGGTCTCGCGGGCGCGGCCGGCGGTGTAGCCCTCCAGCGCCTCGCCCAGCGCGAACAGGACCATGACCAGCCCGGCCTCGGTGTAGGCCCCAATGACCACCGCGCCGACGGCGGCGATGGTCATGAGCAGGTTGATGGTGATCTCGCGGTTGACGCGCAGGCGCGCACGGCGCTGCGGGCGATGGGCCAGCCGGCGATGATCATGGCCAGCACGGCCATGCCGGCGAAGACGGGCGACGCGACGCCCAGCCCCGGCAATAGCTCGTCGAAGACCAGCCCCGGCAATACCAGCAGCGCGGCGATGAGCGCGGCGCGGGTGTCACCGCGGCCCCAGAAGTAAGCAAGCAGGGGGGCCGGGGAGCGGGGGGGCCGGGGAGCGGGGGAGAGTTCCAGGCTTGCGGTGCTCCCCTGCGCCCCTGCCCCCGCTCCCCGGCCGTCTTCCACGTCGTAGCCCAGCTCGCGCACCCGCGCGACGACACGCTCGGCCGGAGCCGACCCGCGGACGCACAGCGTGCCGGTGGTGAAGTTCAGTTCGGCCGAATCGACTTCATCCAGCCGCGCGACACCCTTCTCAATCGACCGCGCGCAGTCGGCGCAATCCATGCCCGCGATTTGAAAGCGTTGTTCATCCATCGGAAGACTCAATCAATTAGGAATCAGAAATTAAGAATTAGGAATCAAGAAAGAAGAAGGGAGAGCCGGGCCTGGCGCTTGAATTCCTAATTCCTAATTGATTATACGCCTTCAAGTCGGGTTGAAAGTCAAGGGGTTTCTTCTTCGAGGGCCAGAAAGAGGCGGGCGAGGATGAAGGCGTTGGGGCCGCGGGCGACGAGGAGGTGGCCCTCGGCGCTGTCGGCCAGTTGCGGGCCGTTGCCGGGGTGGGCGCTGCAGTCGGCCTCCAACCGGGCCAGCTCGCCCAGCGCGCGGGCCACGGCGGGGTCGTGGCCCACGACGAGGATGTGGTAGCTCTCCTCTTCGCGCCAGATGTGGACGTGCCGGCCGCGCAAGGGGGCCAGCACGGCGTTGGCTGCCGCGCCGCTCAGCGGACACTCGGCATAGGCCGACAGCCAGTCGAGGACGGTGCGGCTGGGCGGCTCGGCCGAGGGGTTGGCGCAGATGCGGTCGACGAGGCGGCCGAAGGCGGTCTGGGCCGCCTCGGCATCCGGGCCGCGCAGGTCTTGCAGGAACAGCTCTAACTCGTGCTGCTGGACGCGCAACTCGGTCACCTGCCGCTCCAGGGCCAGGTAGCGGGCCTCGGCCGTGGCCAGCAACTCGGCGTTGTCCAGGTCACCGCTGCGCCAGGCGTCCAGCAGCCCGCGAATCTCGGCCAGCGAGAAGCCCAGCCGTTGCGCCCGCTGGATGAGGCGGACAGTGTCGGCGCTCTCCGGGGCGTAGAGGCGGTAGCCGGCCTCGGTGCGGTCGCTGGGACGCAGCAAGCCCTCGGCTTCGTAATAGCGCAGGGCCGACGGCCGCAAACCGACGCGCCGGGCGAGTTGGCCAATGGTCAGCATGCCCCGATGATAGCCGGATTTCTGATGGGGAAAATAGTGAGCTACTGGTCAGCAGGGCTTTTCCAAAGTTACCCCAGACGCACCGACCTGGCAGGTAGGCGGCCATTCGTGGCCGCCTACCTGTCAGGTCAATGGTCGCTCACAGTGGGGTGGGGGTGAAGCGGGGCTGCCCGCGCGGCGAATTATTGGACGCGCACGTAGGGGTAGCTCTGCCGGATGTTGGCGTTGAAGAACCGTCCCTTTGACTCCGCTTCCTTCAGGTTCTCATATACGGCCTGGGGCACACCGCGATACTGGTAGACGCGCGTGCTGTGGAATTCCACTTCCAGAATGTTGGAGCCGGGGTCAAAGCCGACGGCGACCAGATTGGTGGAGGTGACCGGTTGTCGGTTCATACTTCTAGACCTCTCCTCAAAGGGTTTGTGCCGGGCTAAATCATTCGTTGTATTGGCCCGCACAAGTATTATACCTCAGGATAGGTCTATTTTTCATTAGAAAACGATACAAATGTTCTAGAGCAGTTCGCTCAGAGCGGCCCATTCGGCGACGGTCAGCGTTTCTGCCCGCCGCCGGCCATCGACGCCCGCCCGCGCCAACGCCGCGCCGATGGCCGCGTCGTCGTGGCCCAGGTGGCGCAGGTTGTTCTTGAGCTGCTTGCGCTTCTCGCTGAAGCCGGCGCGGACGACGCGGAAGAAAGCCGCCTCGGCCGCCTCCGCCTCGGGCGAACGCGCAGCCAGATGGCGCGCATCAACGTCGATGCGCACGACGGCCGAATCGACCTCCGGCCGCGGCCAGAACGCCCCCGCCCGCACGCCCGACACCAGCCGCACCCGGCCATAGTGCTGCACGCTGACCGCCAGCAGGCTCATCTCCGGCGGCCGGGCCGTCAGCCGGTCGGCCACTTCGCGCTGCACGGTCAGCACCAGCCGGCGCGGCCGCGGCCAACTGCCCAGCAGGTGGCGCAGGATGGCCCCGGTGATGTAATAGGGCACGTTGGCGACGACGACGTAGGGCGCGGCGAACCAGCCGGCTAGGTCAAGTTGCAGCACGTCGCCGTGGACAAGCTCCACGTTGCCCAGCCCGGCTAACTCGCTCTCCAGCAGGGGCAGCAGCCGTTCGTCCAGCTCCACGGCCACCACGCGCCGGGCCGCCGCGGCCAGTTGCCGCGTCAGCGCGCCCAGGCCGGGGCCGACTTCCAGCGCCTCGTCGTCGGGCGACAGCTCGGCCGCGGCGACGATGCGCGCCAGCAGGCCGTCGTCGAAGAGGAAGTTCTGGCCCAGGCTCTTCTTTGGCTCAAGGCCGGCCCGCTCGAGGATGTGCTTGGGGTGGGTCACGGCAGAATCCAGCGAATATCTTCGGCCGGCGGCGGTGGGCCGAGGAAGTAGACATCGACCGTGCCCCGCCACGACTTCAGTTGCCCCTCGTCGTAGCCCAGATCGATGAAGCGCCCCTTGATGCCGCCGCCGGTGTCGCCGGCGAAGGCGACGCCATAGCCGGGCACGTAGACGTAGGACTTGAAGGGCACGACGGTCGGATCGACGGCCACCACGCCCGTGCCGGCCTGCACGCCGCTGGCGGTAATGCCATAGCCGGGGTCGCCGGGGGCTTTGCCGGAGGTGGCCGCGGTGTAGGAAGTCACGCGCATGGTCACCTTGCGCCAGTACTCCACCGGCCCCTTCTCTGTGTCGATGGTGCGCATGACGATGTTGGTGCCGTAGCGGATGACGTGGTTGACGGGCGGGACGGTGACGACTTCGCCGTCGGGCGCGCGCGAGACCTCGACGCCGTTCTCCAGCCGCACGCGCGTGCGCCGCTGCAAGACGCCGGGGCTGCCGGCCGACGCCTCGACGATGGTATCGATCTCCAGGTCGGCCGCCGCCTCATAGACCGTCTGGAAGTCGATGGCCACGTCCTCGGTGTCGATGCGCTCGGTGACGCGGATGACCTCGATGACGTCGCCAGGAGCGACCGGAGCATCGAGCGCCGGCCGCGTGTAGTCCAGCGCCCCCAGGGCGATGCCGTTGTCGGCCAGCACGTCGCCGGCGACGGTGGCCCCGCTGAACACAGCCACCGTCTGGCCGTCGGCGTGGATGGTGTAGGGCGCGGCCCGATCGATGGTGATGGTCATGTCGCTGGCCAGGGCCGTCTCGCGCGGCGGCGTCACGCCGTCCAGCGCGGCCACAGAGACGCCGGCCTCGCTCAGCGCCTCGCCGACGGTCAGCGCCGTCGTGCGCAGGCGGCGGCGGTCGGCCCCGTCAACGATGATGATTGTCTTGTAGGGGTCGATGGCGATCTGGCCGGGCAACGGCTGCGCGCCGGGCGCGTCCACCGGCTGCCCGTCGGCCAGCAGCCGCGCGCCGGGCGGCACGATCAGGCCGATCTCGGCCAGGAAGCCGGCCAGCGTCGTCTGCTGGGTGTGGTAGGTCTGGGCGCTGTCGAGGGTCAGCACCGTCACGGCGGCGGCGCGGTCGATGGCGATGGGCGTGGCCGGGTCGGCCGGCGCGCCGGCGGCGGGGGAGAGGCGGTCGCCCTCGCCCAGGGCCAGCCCGGCAGCGGCGACGACCTCGCCGACGGTGGCGTACCGGCCGCTGACCGTCATGGCCGCCGCAT
>DAOSMQ010000174.1:0-5734 GCA_035372725.1 Promineifilum sp. (SeqCode) | reverse complement strand
GCGAAGACCAGCGCCACCGGCCTCGCCACGATCCCGCTCGGCGCGGGCGCGAGCGATCTGTCTGCGCTGGGCGTGACCGCGGCGCAGGGCACAACGGAGCTGGCCCGCGGCACGATCATCGTCGGCTCGCAGGTGGCCAACAACTTCTACGACCCGCGCCTGCGCCCCGGCCAGGAGCCGCCCGCCCCGCCCGACCTGTATGATCAGTCGTTGACCATCGAACTGATCAAGTGGACGGAGGACGGCACGGAGATCCGCAAGAAGGTGCGCGCCCGCGTGGCCGGCGTGCTCGACGAGGCCCGCGACGAGCCGGACTGGTCGATCTACATGCCGCTGAGCGACGTGGATGGCTTCAACACCTGGTCTACCGGCCAGCGCATCGACCGCAACAAGAACGGCTACAACACGGTCATCGTCAAGGTCGAGGATGTTGATGTCGTCCTCGACGTGACCGACCAGATCACCGCGCTGGGCTTCCAGGCCTACACGCCACAGTCGTTTGTACAGGGCATCAGTGGCTTCTACCTGGTGCTACAGGTCGTCTTCGGGGCCATGGGCGCCATTGCCCTGCTGGTGGCCGCCATCGGCATTGCCAACACGATGACCATGGCCATCCTGGAGCGCACGCGCGAGATCGGCCTGATGAAGGCCGTCGGGGCCAGCAACCGCGACGTGCTGGCCATCTTCCTGGGCGAGGCGGCCGGCATCGGCTTCATCGGCGGGCTGGGCGGCGTGGTCATTAGCTGGGGGCTGGGGCAGGTGCTCAACGTCATCGTCCTGGGCTATCTGGCCGGGCAGGCGGCCCAGACGGGCGCGCCGCCACCCAGCGGGGCCATCGCCACGCCACTGTGGTTGCCGGCGTCGGCGCTGCTCTTCGCGACGTTGATGGGGCTGGCGTCGGGCCTCTACCCGGCCCTCAGCGCGGCGACGTTAGCGCCGGTCGCCGCGCTGAAGTACGAGTAGCCGGGTATGGGTTACTCCGGCTAGGGCGGGCCGGCGAAGGGCGTGCCGAACGTGCCGCCCAGCAGGTCGAGCGTGGCCGCGTCGTCGCCGATATAGACGATGATCAGGTTGTCCTGGCGGAAGAAGTGGGGCGGGCCGGCCCAGCGGACAGCCGAATCGTTGATCATGCCGCCATCGGGTGAGATCGTGGCCGCGGCCGCCTCGGCCGCGGCGGCGTCATTGAACTCGTAAACCTGCAACTCGACATCGTTGACCAGATACGTCTGGCCGCTGGCGCCCTCGAACAGCGACGCCGGCACTTCGCCGCCGGTGACGACGGTCGCCCCGGCGGTCTGCCAGTCGTTGAGGAACGCCGGCGCGGCCATGCCACTGGCGTCAGAGGCCGCGCCGCTCTCCGGCGTGCTGCCGCTCTCCGTCACCGCTTCGCCCTGGCTGGTCGTATTGCCCGGGCCGCCGGTCGTGTCGCCGATGGTCTCGGCGTCGCCGGGGGGCTGGTCGGTGGCCACGATGTCATTGGCGTTCGACGCCTGCGACTCGTTGCCGTTATCCGTCGTGGTGCTGCCGCCACAGGCCGCCAGGGCCATCAGCAGCGCCAGCAGGGTCATCCACAAAACCACTTTTCGCGCCATCGTTGTCTTCTCTCCGTGCATAGATTGATGATCGTTTTCTAGCAGGAGAAGCGCGCAGCCACAAGGGCCGATTGATCAGGCAGCGTGGGTAGAAGGGCGCGTTGTGGCGACCGCGGCGAACAGCCGGATTCGCCCAGGGGGGCCGTGAGGTATGCTCCCCACCGGGCCACAATGCCCGGAGCAGAGGTAGGCCCTATCAGGGGACAATGGCGGGTTAACCCGACCTCCAGGTTAAGGGGCTGAGACAGCGCCGGGTGGCGGTACGAAATCGCCCATAATCCAGTAGGGGCCTGGACACTCTGCGGGCGTTGGCTCGTTCAAGCCAAAGACCGTGTCGGTCAGTGGTGTGGTCTGATTGTCTTCGCCGCCGCCCATCACTACGTCGTCGCCGACCTTGGCCAGGAAATGACCCTGGCCGTCGTAGATGGCCAACACGCCATCTTCCTCTTTCACCTCGTAATCGCCCGGCCAGATAATCAAATAGCCCGAGTCCGTTGCGTCATCGGTACTCGCCAGTCGTAGACAGCCGTCGCGCAAGGCCAGTTGACCCTCGGCAATCGATGTTAAGCGCGCTCGTTCCCCTTCTACTGGTAGCTGTTGAGGAAAGGCGCGCAAAGCCGCGGGCAAGACGACAGTATCAGCGGGTGTCGCGGCAGGAGCCACCGTGTCTGAGGTGGGGGCGCAGCCAACCATCGTTATTAGTCCCAAGGCCAGGCCCAGTAGCCACAAACTAGCTCTAATCTGAAAACCACCGTTTTGAGTCGCCATAGTCTTGACCTTTACTCAAAGCGCAGCGCTTCAATCGGGTTCAGCCGCGCGGCGCGCGCGGCCGGGTAGATGCCGAAGAAGAGGCCGACCGCAGCCGAGAAGCCCACGGCCAGGGCGATGGAGTCGAGGCCCACGGACGTGTCCAGTTGCGGCACGGCCAGGTCGATGGCCACGGCCCCCAGCGTGCCCAACAGCATACCCGCAATTCCGCCCAGCAGAGCCAGCACGACCGCCTCGGTCAGGAACTGGCCCAGGATGTCGCGCCGCTTGGCCCCCACGGCCTTGCGCAGGCCGATCTCGCGCGTCCGCTCCGTCACCGACACGAGCATGATATTCATGATGCCGATGCCGCCGACCAGCAGCGAGATGCCGGCGATGGCCCCCAGGAAGAGCGTCAGCACGCTCGTCACCTGGCCAAAGGCCTGGATGAAGTCGCCCTGGGTCAGCATGCGGAAGTCGTCGTCGTCGCGGAAGGCGATCTGGTGGTTGTTGCGCAGCAGTTCGCCGATGTCGATGATGACGCCGTCAATGGCGGCCTCGTCGGCGGCCTGGACGATGATGGCGTCCACGAGGAGCTGGCCCGTGCGGGCGCTGCGCGCGTCGAAAAGGCGCTCCTGGGCCGTGGTCAGGGGGATGATGGCGATGTCGTCCTGGCTGCCACCGATGCCGGCCGCGCCCTTGGTCGTCAGCAGGCCGATGACGCGGAAGTTGATGCCGTTGAGGCGCACTTCCTGGTCGAGCGGATCGACGTCGTCGGGGAAGAGGGCGTTGGCGGTGTCCTGGCCCAGGATGACGACGCGCGAGCGGCCGTCGTAGTCTGTCTGGTCGATATCGCGGCCGCGGGCGATGGTCAGCGTGTTGATGGCCGTGTAGTCGGGCGTGGCCGCGCGGGCCAGGACGGTGTGGAGATTGCCGCCGAACTGCAACTCCACCTGCCGGAACATGACCGGGGCGGCGGCGGCCGCGCCGGGGACGAGATTGGTGTCGGCGATGTCGGTCGCGTCGCGCACCGTCAGCGAGGATTCATTGAAGGGATCGCTGCCGGGCGGGCCGGGCTGCTCCTGCACCGGGATGACGAAGATGAGGTTCGTGCCCAGCCCGGAGAACTGGTCGGCCACGTAGCGCGTGACGCCGTCGCCCAGCGATAGCAGGGTGATGACCGCGGCCACGCCAATGAGGATGCCGAGCATGGTCAGCGCGGCGCGCAGCTTGTTGGCCGAGAGGCCGCGGAGGGCGATGCGGATGTTTTCGCTCAGCATGGCTTACTCATAGCGCAAGGCGTCGATGGGGTTCAACCGCGCCGCGCGCGTGGCCGGGTAGATGCCGAAGAAAAGGCCAACGGCGGCCGAGAATAGGATGGCCAGGGCGACCGAGTTCCACGCCAGCCGGGCGTCGAGCAGGTCGGAGAAGCGGCTGATGAGCCAGGCCCCGCCCGCGCCGAGCGCCAGCCCGATCAGCCCGCCGAGACTGGCCAGGATGATGGCCTCGGTCAGGAATTGCCACAGGATGTCGCGGCGCTTGGCCCCCACGGCTTTGCGCAGACCGATCTCGCGCGTCCGCTCGGTGACGGACACGAGCATGATGTTCATAATGCCGATGCCGCCGACCAGCAGCGAGATGCCGGCGATGAGGCCCAGGAAAACGGTCAGGACGTTGGTGATCTGGCTGAGCGCGCCGATGACGTCCGACTGGCTGAGGATGGTGAAGTCCTCCTCGTCGCGGTAGGCGATGCCGCGCGAGTCGCGCAGGGCCAGGCCCATCTCGACGATGGCCGCGTCCTGCCGCTCCTCGCTGGCCACCTGGGCCAAAATCTGGTCAACGCGGTATTCGCCGTCGGCCCGGCGGGCGGGGAAGAGGCGGCGTTGGGCGGTGTTGAGCGGGATGAGGACGACGTCATCCTGGTCGTTGAAGCCGGAGCCGCCTTTCTCCTCCATCAGGCCGATGACGCGGAAGTTGACGTTGTTGATGCGAATCGTCTCGCCCACCGGCGGCGTGCCGTCGGGGAAGAGCTGCTCGTAGACGCTCTGGCCCAACACGGCCACGCGCGCGGCCGTGGTCACGTCCTGCTCGGTGAAGAAGTCGCCCTCGATGGGATAGAAGTCGCGCACGTCGGTGTAGTCGGGCGTGGTGCCGGTGACGGTCGTGCGCGCCTCTTCGCCGCCGCGGGTGACGATGGCCGGGCGGCCGTAGGTCGGAGCGACGCGCACCAGGTCGGGTACGGCGCTCGGATTGGCCAGGGCCAGATAGTCGTCGTTGGTCAGCTCGGCGCGCACCAGGTCGCCGGTGAACTCGTTGGCGTCGGGCGAGCCGGGCACGACGAAGAGCAGATTGTTGCCCAGCCCCTCGAACTCGGACACGACGACATCCTGGACGCCCTCGCCGACGGAAATGAGGGTGATGACCGCGGCGACGCCGATGATGATGCCCAGCATCGTCAGGACGGCGCGCAGCTTGTTGGCCAGCAGGCTGCCGAGGGCGAGGCGGGTGTTCAGGGCCAGGTTCATAGGCTGAAGAGACGAACGTAAGGACGCCGGAGTACCAGGACACCTACAGGAAGAGCGCGTCCGGGCATAGCGGCGATCTCATTCATGGACAAGGGCCTCATCTGACGGCCGCTTGCTCTGCCCGGCCACCAGCGGCGTGGGCACGGTCTCGTCGCGGACGACCACGCCGTCGGCCAGGGTGATGATGCGCCGCGTGTGGCGGGCGATCCACGGGTCGTGGGTGACGAACAGGATGGTGATGCCCTGCTCGCGGTTCAAGCGCTGGAAGATGGCCATGACCTCCGTGCCCGACTTGCTGTCGAGGTTGCCCGTCGGCTCGTCGGCCAGGATGATGGCCGGTTCGTTGACCAGGGCGCGGGCGATGGCCACGCGCTGTTGCTGGCCGCCGGAGAGTTCGCTCGGCCGGTGGTGGACGCGCTCGCCCAGCCCGACCATCTCCAGCGCCCGCCGCGCCCGCTCGCCGCGCTCGCGCTTGGCGGCGTAGATGAGCGGCAGTTCGACTTGCTGGATGGCCGGCACGCGCGGCAAGAGGTTGAAGTTCTGGAAGACGAAGCCGATCTTGCGGTTGCGGATGTCGGCCAGCTGGTCGTCGCTCATGTCGCTGACGTCGATGCCGTCGAGCAGGTATTGGCCGCTGGTCGGCTTGTCCAGCGCGCCAAGCATGTTCATCATCGTCGATTTGCCGGAGCCGGACGGCCCCATGATGGCCACAAATTCGCCGGCGCGAATATCCACCGACACGCCATTCAGGGCGCGCACCTCGTACTCACCCATGCGGTAGACCTTGGCCATGTCGCGGATGACGATGACCGGCCGGCCGGCGGCGCTGCCGTTGTCGTTTGCCGTCATGGGCGTCTTTTCGTCGCTGCG
>DAOSMQ010000173.1:0-5742 GCA_035372725.1 Promineifilum sp. (SeqCode) | reverse complement strand
CCACGGCTCCCGTGCCCACGGCTCCGGATTAGGATTACTTCGCTTGGCCCCCAGCAAGCCATGACCTTTGCACGTGCTGATAATAAGTCTTTTAACTCATGGCCAAATCCAGACGGCAAGGTATAATGTGCGTGTCTTTTTGTCTTATAGGGCGCGCACGCAATGCTTCTTCCAGTTTTCGCACCCGGCACGCTTTTTGCCCACATCTTCCATTCCAGCCCGGTGGCCATGACGATCAACACTTTGCCCGATGGGCAATACGTTGATGTGAACGACGTCTTCTGTCATCTGGTTGGTTACTCACGCCAGGAACTCATCGGCCACCGCGCCATCGATCTGGGCATCCTGACGGCCGAGCGCCGCGAGCCAGTGATCCAGGAGTTGGTAGCCCAAGGAGCGCTGGGCAAACGGTCGCAAGTACTGCGCCATCGCTCCGGAGAAGAGCATCACGTACTCGTCTCGGCCCAACTGGAGGAGCACGAAGGGCAGCTCTATACGGTGGCCATCATTCAAGACCTGACGGACTATCTGCGCACCCAGGACGCCTTACAGACCACTGAGCAGCGCTTCGGCCTGTTTTTCGACAGTATCCCTTTACCGGTGTGGGTCTTCGACGTGGAGACGCTGCGCATCCTGGACGCCAACCCGGCCGCGTGCAGTGCCCATCACTACACCGCCGAGGAGCTGCGCGCCATGACGGTGGTGGACGTCCTGACAGCAGAGGAGGGCGAGCGCTTCCGCGACTATGCCGCGCAGATCGAGCAGTGGCCCACCTATAATGGCATCTGGCGACACCAGAGGAAAGAGGGCGCGCCGATGGACATGGCCACCACCGGCTACACGCTCAGCCTCAACGGCCGTCGCGTGCGCCTGGCGGTTCTGCGCGACATCACTCAGCAACTGGCCGTCGAGCGCGCCCTGATAGACGGCGAACGGCGTTTGCAGATCATCACCGAGTTGAGCACCGACGGCATCTGGGACTTCGACGTGCGGGGCGGCATGGTTCACCTCAACGAAGCCTTCCGGCGCATCTACGGCGCGCCGGCCAGCGCCAGCGACGTCCACACCGCCCTCGATTGGTGGCTGTCGCGCATCCATCCCGACGACCGCGCGGCCGTTTTGCGCAACCTGCAAGAGACCACCGCCAGCTCCGGCTATTATTTCTCGTCTGAGCTGCGTCTTCTGCGCGCCGACAACGTCCATTACGCCACGGTCATCTCCCGGGGGCACATTCTGCGCGACGACGACGGCCAGGTGACGCGCATCACCGGGGCCATGGTGGATATCAGCCGTCAGATGGAGATCGCCGAAGCCACCGCCCAGGCCACGCTGGAGGAACGCCGCCGGTTGGCCCGCGACCTGCACGACTCGGTAACCCAGTCGCTCTACAGCATTACCCTGCTGGCCGAAGTCGCCCGGCGACATGCCCAGTCCGGCAACGCCTCGGCCACGCTGGAGCAGATCGAGCGGTTGGGCGCGTTGTCGCAACAGTGCCTGCGCGAGATGCGCCTGCTCGTCTATGAATTGCGACCGGCGATGGTAGAAGAGTCGGGGCTGGTGGGCGCCCTGCGCCAGCGGCTAGAGGCGGTGGAGCAACGTTCCGGCGTGCACGTCCACCTCGACGCCAGCGACGACCAGCGCATCCCCCTGCCCATCCAGAACGAACTGTTCCGGGTGGCCGAGGAAGCGCTCAACAATGCTCTGAAGCACGCCCACGCCTCGCAGCTGACTATCGGCTTGCAAACAACGGTCGATGAAGTGGCTTTGTCCATCGCTGACAACGGCCGCGGCTTCGACGCCCACGTCGCCCGCACCGCCGGCGGCCAGGGGCTGAGCAACATGGCCGAGCGCGTCTCCCGGCTGGGCGGCCGCTTCCATATCGATACCGCGCCCGGCCAGGCCACGACCATCCGCGTGCATCTGCCCCTGCCCTCGGCCGATCAGTGGCGGCTGCGCTGGCCCCAGGCCAGCTTGAGCCTGAACGGAAATCGCGTATAATCGCCACAGCTTACTGTTCGTCGGCAATTGCCATGCAGCCAGAGCTTGTCGCGTCGGGCACATTGTTTGCGCGCATCTTCCACGCCAGCCCCGTGGCCATGGCGATTTATGCGCGCAATGACGGCCGCTGCGTCGCCGCCAACGATGCCTTCGCCCGCCTTTTCGGCTATGACGCCGGCGCGCTCGTCGGCCAGCGTGTCGAAGACCTGGGCCTGCTAGACGACGAGGCTCGCCGCCAACTGGGCACAACTGTCCTCAGCGCCGGCCGCCTGGCCGACCGGCCGTTGCGCGTTCGCGCGCGCGACGGCTCCTTCCACGATGTCCTGGCCTCCATCCAGCTGGCGTCGTGGGGCGACGAGACCTTCCTGATCGCCCTGCTGCAAGACCTGACCGACTACCACCGCGCTCGCCGGGCGCTGAGCGAAGCCGAGGCGCGCTTTCGCCTTTTCTTCGAGGCGATTCCCGTGCCCGTCGTCGTCTATGACGGTGATACGCTGGCCATTCTCGATGTCAATGCCACGACCACGGCCCAGTATGGCTATAGCCGCGAGGAACTGCTAACCATGTCGGCGCTGGCCCTGTGGCCGGCAGAGGAACACGCCACCTGCGCGGCCTGCCTGCGCTCCGGCGACGTCGTGCCCCTGGCCCAGGCCTACCACTACCGGCGCGACGGCGGCCGCATCGCCATCGAGATGACCAGCCAGAGCGTTACTCTGGACGGCCGCCGCGCCTACCTGGCCACCTTCGCCGACGTCAGCGAGCAGCAGGCCAACGCCGCCGCCCGCCGCCACAGCGAGGAGCAGCTCCACATTCTGGCCGACGTGACCACCGATGTCATTTGGAGCTACGACCCCCTGCGCCAGACAATCACCTATAGCAGCGGCATGAGCACCCTCTTCGGCCACGCCGCCGGCGAGTGGCCTTCCCCAAAGGGCTGGCTAGACAAAGTGCATCCCGACGACCGCGATCGGGTCATGCGCGAGTTAGCCGAGGCGCTGCCCAGCAAAGAGGGCCGCTGGACCAGTCAGTACCGCTTTCGCCGCGCCGACGATACGTATGCCCATGTGCTCGACCGCGGCTTCGTCTTGCGCGATACCGGCGAAGGCGTGCATTTCATCGGCGCGATGGTTGACATCACCCGGCAGATCGAGTTGCAAGAGGCCACCGCGCGGGCCACGGCCGAAGAGCGCCGCCGCCTGGCCCGCGACCTCCACGACGCTGTTACGCAGTCGGTCTATAGCCTGACGCTGCTGTCGGCCGCCGCCCGCCGCCGCGTCAGCCAGGGCGAAACGGGAGCCTCATTCGACTACGTTGAGCGTCTGGGCCAGTTGGCCCGCCAGGCGTTGAAGGAAATGCGCCTGCTGGTCTACGAACTGCGACCGGCTACCCTGGAGACCGAGCCGCTGGTGACGGCGCTGCAAACCCGCCTGGAAGCGGTGGAGCAGCGCGCCGGCGTGGCCACCCGGCTGCGCGTGGAGGCCGAACCCCACCTGCCGCCGCACGTCCAGGCCCAGCTCTTCCGCGTGGCCGAGGAAGCGCTCAACAATACCCTCAAGCATGCCTCGGCCACGGCCGTCGATGTCCTCATCGGCGGCGACGCGCGCCATCTGCGCCTTGAAATCCGCGACGATGGCATCGGCTTCTTGCCCGACCCCGCCACCACGCCGGCCGGCCTGGGCCTGGTGAGTATGCGCGAGCGCGTCAGCGAATTGGGCGGCACCTTCGCCGTCGATTCGATCCCCGGCCGGGGTACGACCGTCCGTGTAGTTTTGGAATTAGGGAATGGAGACAATGGACAAAGCGATCCGCATTCTGATTTGTGATGATCATGCCGTCGTGCGCGAGGGCCTGCGCGCCCTGATCGGCACCGAGCCGGGCATGGAGATCGTTGGCGAGGCCGCCGACGGTGAACAGGCCATTGCCGCCGTCCGCTCTCTGCGCCCCGACGTGACCCTGCTGGACATGGTCATGCCGCGCATGGACGGGCTGGAGGCCATTCAGATCATCAAGCAAGAGATGCCCGACACGCGCATCCTCGTGCTAACCTCGTTTGCCGAAGACGACATGGTCTTTCCGGCCATCAAGGCCGGCGCGCTGGGCTATCTGCTGAAGGACTCCTCGCCCGACGAACTCATCCGCGCCATCCGCGACGTCAACCGGGGCGAAGCATCGCTGCACCCCAGCATCGCCCGCCGGCTCATCCTGGAGCTAAGCCAGCCGACGACGCTGCCGCCCACGCCGGAGCCGCTGACCGAGCGCGAGCTGGAAGTCCTGCGCCTGGTGGCCAAGGGCTACTCGAACGAGGAGATCGCCAGCACGCTGATCGTCAGCGAGCGCACGGCCCGCGGCCACGTCAGCAGCATCCTCAGCAAGCTGCACCTGGCCAACCGCACCCAGGCCGCGCTCTATGCCTTGCGCGAGGGGCTGGCCTCTTTGGGGGATTCCGGCGACTCCATCTAGCCGCCCGCACTCATACGTTTTACTCAAGGGGATTGATTTGACCCCCTTCCGGCCGGGCCGGAAGGGGGTCATTTGCGGTCGCCTGTCTCGTCACTTTGCCGATGATCGCGCCAGGCTAACCTGTTAGACTTCTGTCAGAGGAACCGAGTGCATATGACCGTATTGGAAGATACAGCCCTGCTAATTACCGCATCGCGCGATCTGGCGGCGAGCCTGGCGGCGCTGCTTCTGTCGATTCCACCATTGCGCCACGTTGAACGTGTGCCTGGCCCGGTGGCCTTCATGCAACGCCTGAGCACCGACCGGCAACCCGCCCTGGTCGTCCTCGATACCGACGAAGTAGGCCCGGCCACATCGCAGGTGATCGAAACCATGCGCACCGTCTCCCCGGAAACGCGCTGCCTTGTCCTGAGCAACAGTGTGGCCGAATCGCGCGAGTTGGCCGCCGATGGCATCGAGCCGGTGGTCATCAAGGGCGCTTCCCCCAGCCGCCTGGTGGACGCCATCGAGAACCTGCTGGGCGACAGCGGCGACTAGACCCGCACGGCCGCGACCAGCGCCGCCGCGGCGGCGATTTCGTCGTCGTTGATCGTGTGCCCCATGCGCGGATAAATGCGCCGGTCTACCACCGCTCCCAACCGCGTCAGCACTTCAGCCGTCTCCTCTACCCGGGCCACGGGGATATGGGCGTCCCGGTCGCTGCACCCCAGAAAGACGGGCGTGCCCGCCAACTGACCTTCATAGGCCCGCGGCGTCCCTGGCGGGCCGATCAGGCCGCCGCTGAACAGTAACACGCCGCCGTAGCGTTGCGCGCGCCGAGCGACGAACTCGGCCGCCAGGCATGCCCCCTGCGAGAAGCCCGTCCAGACAATGCGCTCCGGTGAGATGCCGGCGGCAGTCACCTCATCCAGTAGGTCGCCCAGCCGCGCCAGCGCCGAAGACAAATATGGCTCGTTCTGCGACAACGGGGCCAGGAAGCTGTAGGGATACCACGTTTGCCCGGCCGCCTGTGGGGCCAGATAGGTCATCGCCGGGTGTGGCAGATAGCCGGCCAGTTCCAGGATGCTCTCGGCCGTGGCCCCACGGCCGTGAATCAGGATCATGGCCGCGCCGGCCTCGCCCAACGGCTGGCCCGCCCGCTGCGTGGGCTGTCCCTGGTGGAGGCGCGATGGTGTTGCCCCGGTCATACCGGCTGCCCCTGCGCCAGCCCCAGGCGACGACAGAGCGCCGCCAGCGTAAGCTGCTCCTCGGCCGATAGCGCCGCCAAGGCATTCACCACGCCGG
>DAOSMQ010000172.1:0-5765 GCA_035372725.1 Promineifilum sp. (SeqCode) | reverse complement strand
GCCGCCGTGATCGACACGGGCGTTGACTTCGCCACAACCGACCTGCAAGGCACCCCGGCGCGCGTGAACGGCGGCCCCTATGACGGCTGGCCCTACGCCTATGACACACTCTCCGGCGCGTACTATGCGCTGGATTCGGTCAGCATTGGCCCGGACAACTACTGGGAACAGGCGGCCAACACGTTCTATGCCCACACGTTCCCGGTGGAGGGGGCGACGTGCGCGGACGGTGTCTGCTCGGGCGAGTTGACCCTCGACTTCGGGGCCACCTTTGATGAGGTGCGCCTCGATTTCACCTGGCCGGATAGTTCGAAGAGCGGCAACTACCTCTATAGCGTCTACCCCGACTATGCTCATCTGCTCATTGGCTTCTATCGTGGTCTGGGCTATGCCAACTCGCTGGGCACGCCCGCGGCGCTGATCGTCGCGGACGAGACCACGGCCGGCGTCTATGACACCGTCTATGTCGATGCCGACTTCGACCAGGACCTCGTCGAGGAAAAGCCCATGTCCAAGGGGGACGAACTGTCCGGCGCCGATCTCTATGGCGCGGATTGGAGCGACACTCTGGACGGGCTATGGGACATCTCCGTGAGCATGCTCAGCTGGATAGCCGACGGCGAGAACCCACCGCCCGGCGTGGGCGTGCTCTACCCCAACATCGCCGTGCCCGAGCAGGGCCGCCTGATTGCCTTCGTCGGCGACGCCGATGCCCACGGCACCAACGTGGCCTCGATGATCGCCGCGCAGAGTATCGTCACCGATCCGTACCGGATCAGTCACATCAATCCGCGCTTCGCCGGCGGGGCAGAAGCCGGCGGCGTGGGCGGCCCGGTGATGGCCGGCATGGCCCCCGATGCCAAGATCGCCGCCTTCATGAACGGCTTCAATCTGCCGTATGATGCCTGGACGCTGGCCGTGCTCGGCTTCGACGGCCAGCCGCAAACGGGCGATGAGGCCCAGGTCGTTAACAACTCCTGGGGCGACAGCAGCGTCGTCCAGGACGGCTGGGATGACACGGCCCGCGTGGCCCAATATCTGAACAAGACCTTTGCCCCCTCGACGCTCTTCCTGGCGGCCACGGGCAATGGCGGTCCCGGCTATGGTACAACGACCACGCCCAACGGCGGCACGATCCTCAAGGTCGGCGCCAGCACTTCCTACGGCACCAGCACCTTCTTCGAGGACGTCAGCCCCGACCTGTTCACCTACGGCGCGATTCAGCCGTGCTCGAATCGCGGCCCGTCGGGCCTGGGCGATGTCGATCCCGACCTGGTCTGTGTCGGGGCCTGGGGACAGGGCGCGACGCCGCTCAATCGCCTGCCCAATGGGGCAGGAGCCTATGACCTCTTCGGCGGCACGTCGATGTCCAGCCCGGTGTGCGCCGGCATCGCCACGCTGGTCTACCAGTCCTTCCAGGAAGCCCACGGTCGTTGGCCCACCTGGCAGGAGGCGACGGACATTCTGCTCAACAGCGCCATCGACCTGGGCTACAACGCCCTGGCCCAGGGCGCGGGTAACACCGACGCGCTGCGCGCCACGGCCATTGCTGCTGGCGACGCCGCCTACGTGACGCCCAGCCAATGGCAGGTCGGCGACTACCGCGGCGAAGACCTGACGCCCGGCTTCCCGGCCATCGTTCACCCCGGCGAGAGTAAGTCGCTGGCGCTGACCTTCCACAATCCGACCGACGTGCCCGTCAGCAGCGCTGTGGAAGACGTGACCCTCCTGCGCACCCACGCGATCAGCTTCACGGTGACGCTGGGGGCCAGCACAGACGATGAGGGCCTGGGCCTGGTGCCCACCTACCTGCGCGACATCACCGACCTGGTCGAGCAATACGACCCCGACCTGATGAGCGCCCACGTGATGTTCCCCCAGTCGCGCTTCGATGATCTGGAGGATTACTACTCGGACAACGCGGTCACAACGCTGTTCTACGACTGGAAAGACCTGAACGGCGACGGCAACCTGTGGACCGACGACGACGCCAACGGCTTCGTCGATCCGGAGGAGCTTGACCGCGACCACGCCGACGGGTGGGAGTTCAACCGCTACACCTACGCTTATGCCGAAGCCAACTACCAACTGGCCGACCTGGGGCGCGAGGCCCTGTCGCGCCGGCACGACGGCGTCTTCCTCGGCCTGCGGCGCGACTTGGGCGCCGACGACCTGGATGTGACCGTTCAGATCATCTTCTACCAGAAGGCGGACTGGGATTGGCTGAGCCTCTCGGCCGCCGCGGTCAACGTTCCGGCCAACGGCGAAGCCGCGCTGACGGCGACGATGGCCGTGCCCGCCGGCGCCCGCCTGGGCCTCTATGAGGGCGCGATCGAGTATGACGGCCACGTGCTGCCGGTGATCGCCCACGTCGCCGCGAACTCGACGACGTTCGACTTCGGCGCCGCCTCGCTGGAGGAGACGCTGGGCGACACACCCTACGACAATGGCCACCTGCTCGGCTCGACCGACTGGGCCTGGCGGCCGGAGACGGGCGACTGGAAGCAGTTTTTCTATGACGTGCCCGAGGGCACGACCGACGCCGGCACGGGCATGATCGTCACAACCGAGTGGCAGTACCCGCGGGCGCTCGAAGTCCCGCCCCTACCGGAGGATTACCTCTACGAGACGTTCGATACGGGCATTCCGGCCTCATGGTTCGTTTTCGACAACCTGGGCACTTGTCCGTGGCTGACCAATGCCGACTTCGGCATGGACAACCTCACCGGCGGAGAGGAACTGGCTGCCACAGCCAGCTCCAACGCCTGCGTTGGCCCGGCCGACACGGAACTATACACACCGCCCATCGACCTGAGCAGCGCCGACCAGGCCTGGCTGGCCTTCCGCACACACTTCATCGGCAACTACGACTGGGAAGGCAACCTGTTAGACCATGCCATTGTTGAGATCACCACAGACGAAGGTCTTACCTGGACGGAACTGCTCAACTGGCAGACCGACTATCGCGGCCCGTGGGTGATTGATCTATCGGCCTATACTGGCAGTGAGGTGTTGCTCCGGTTCCACTACGTCACGACGGGCTGGAGCTACTGGTGGCAACTGGACAACGTCGGCGTCTTCGCCGAAGACCCGACGCCCAGCTATAACGTCCCCCAGCGCGACCTGACCGACGTGAACACGGCTCTCTTCGGCGCGAGCGAGGACGACTTCTCCGCCGGCGACCCCGGTTTCTTCGGGCCGACGGGGTTGGGCCTGATCGGCGCGAGCCGCAACACCTGGCTGACCGGCGGCAAGTGGATGTTTTACACTGAAACGGGTGGCCCGAAGGAAATTGTCGGCGGCCTAGCCACCGATGGCCTGGGTCTCCTGTCCCTGCACAATGTGCTCAATGCCGGGCGTGTTGTCGGCGAGCCGGTCGTGGGCCACGCCTATCAGTTGTCGGTTGACCCCGCGCCGCTGACGGCCGAGGCCACGACAGTCACCGGCGCCAACCCGCCCACCATGGCGACCCAGATCGACGCCACGGTCGAGGCCACCGCCGGCATCCCCAACGGGCTGGGCATGCTGGCGTTTGGCCCGTCGCAACTGGACGAGCGGCCTAATCAGGCGATTACGCAGGAGATAGCCAGCTCGCCCTGCTCGGCCAGAACGATCATCCCGGTCACCGTTGTTGATGGCGGCCTGCTGGAGGTCACGACGACAACGTCTGAGGCAAATCTCGACATCGACCTGTACCTGCTGCTCGACGACGGCGACGGCGTGTTCGCATGCAACCAGGAATACCTCGTCGCCCAGTCCATCACGGCCACGGCCGACGAGCATGTCGCCGTGAAGCTGCCCGACGATGGTAAATACTTCATCCTGATCCATGGCTACAGCGTGCCCAGAAATCCATCCCTGTATGACCTGACCATCCGGGCCATCCAGGGTCACGGCCTGACGCTGAACAACGTGCCGAATGGCGCTGTCGCCGCCAACACGCCTCTGCCGTTCCAGATCAACGCCACGGTGGCCTACAAACCCAATTCGACCTGGGAAGGGCTGCTGTTCCTGGGGCCGCAGGAAGCGCCGTTGGCGCTGAGCATTCCGGTCACCATCACCGTGCCGGAGCTGGCCCCCGGCGACCTGAGCGCTCGCCTGAATGCCGCGCCCGACGCGTTGGCGACCGGCGAGCAGACCACGGCCAGCCTGCGAATCTGGAACAACAGTACCGACGGCGAGGTGGTTCGCGCCACCATCAGCGTGCCGCCCGGGCTGACGGTTGACCCGGCCTCGCTCAGCGCCACAATCGGGCAGGTACACTTCAGCGTCCTAGAACGCGCCATCACCTGGACAGGCCTGCTCGACGGCAGCTCTGGCGCGACGATCACCTTCCAGGCGACGGCGGCCACGGCCGCCCGCCAGGTCGAGATGAGCGCGCACGTGCAGGGCGTCCTGCGTGACGATGAGCTGCGGCTGACAACGCCGCTCTGGCTCAACGTCGACCGGCCGCCAATCCTGAGCCATATGCCGATAGTGGCCCGCAACTAGATTAAACGCTAGACTCACTCCTCATCGGCGCTGACCTGAAGCGCTTCGTCCGCGACTACCGCCGCGCGCACCCGCCGGCCCACGACCTCGCCGTCCTGCTACAGAGCGTCGAATATCCGGCCAACGTCGGCTCCATCTTCCGGCTGGCCGACGGCGCGGGCGTCACCCAGTTAGTGCTGACCGGCATCACGCCGACACCGCCCAACGCGACCATCGACAAGGTCGGTCGCTTCAAGAGCCTGCGCCTGCCCTGGCGCTACGAGGCCGATCCCGTCGCCGCGGTGGAGGGGCTGAAATCGAGCGGCTACCGTGTCGTCGCCGTCGAGCTGACCGACGACGCCCTGCCCTACTACGACTACGCTTACGCGCCCAAAACGTGCCTCGTTGTCGGCCACGAAGACCACGGCGTGACCAAAGCCACCCTGGCCGTCTGCGACGCAGCCGTGTTCATTCCCATGTATGGCAAGGGGCTATCGCTCAACGTCCATGTGGCCCTGGCCGTCGTGCTCTACCACATCCGCCACGCCGGCGGCGGCTGATTGGCGCGAGTTCTTGCGTACTCTCGTCTGTCGGGGTATACTCACCAATATCATGCGGGATAGTACAACAATTAACTGGAGCGTGTGGTCATGAAGATCTCCTGCAAGCAAGAAAACCTGGCCAAAGGACTCAGCATCGTCGGTCGCGCCATCAGCCCGCGCTCAACGTTGCCCGTTTTAGGCAACGTGCTGCTGGCGGTAGATAACGGCCGGCTCAGGCTCTCGGCCACCAACCTGGAGATCGTCATCACCTGCTGGATCGGGGCGACGGTGCAGGAAGCGGGGGCGACGACTGTGCCGGCGCGGACGTTCAGCGAACTGATCAACGCGCTACCGGCCGACCACGTTGACCTGACGCTTAACAAGACCACTGAGACGCTTCACGTCAACTGCGGCAAGGTGCAGGCCAACATCAAGGGCATCAACGCCGACGAGTTCCCGGTCATTCCCGAACCCGACCAGGAGAACCGCGTGCGCATGGAGCCGGCTGTGCTCAAGCGGGTCATCGCCCAGGTGGCTTTTGCCGCCGCCACCGACGACTCGCGGCCATCGCTGACCGGCGTCCTGACGACCTTCGAGGGCAATCGCATCATGATGGCCGCCACCGATGGCTTCCGCTTGTCGGTGCGTTCGGCCCAGCTTGCCGGCTACGTCGAGAAGCCGTTCAACGTCATCATCCCGGCGCGAGCGCTCAACGAAGTGGCGCGCATTCTGTCGGACGACCTGGAGGCAGTC
>DAOSMQ010000171.1:0-5777 GCA_035372725.1 Promineifilum sp. (SeqCode) | reverse complement strand
GGTGACCAGGTGCTGCACCAGCACGTCGAGCGGCCGCTCCACCGGTTCGCGCCCCTCCAGGCGGCCGTCGCGCAGGGCGTCGCGGGCGGCGGCGGACTCGATCAGTTCAAAGGCGTGGGTGGGCACGCAGGTGACGCGGCTGGTCGCGCCGGGCTGGTGGCCGCTGCGGCCAGCGCGTTGCAGCAGGCGGGCCACGCCCTTGGGGCTGCCCACCTGCAAGACGCGATCGACGGGCGAGAAGTCCACACCCAGGTCGAGCGACGACGTGGCCACGACGCAGCGCAGTGTCCCGGCGCGCAGGCCGTCTTCGACCCAGCGGCGGGCGTCGGCCGACAGCGAGCCGTGGTGCAGGGCGATCTCTCCGGCCCACTCCGGCCGCTCGGCCAGCAGGGCCTGATACCACGTCTCGGCCTGATTGCGCGTGTTGGTGAAGACCAGCGCCGAGCGTCCCTCCTCGACGGCCGCGGCCACCTGCGGCAGCATCCTCAGCCCCATGTGCCCGGCCCAGGGGAAGCGCTCCACCCGTTCGGGGATGAGCGTGTCGATGACGATGTCCTTGGGCATGTGGCCCTGGACGAGGACGCCGGCGGCGGCCTGCTCCGGGCCAAGCAGCGCGGCCAGGGCCTCGTCGAGGTTGCCCAGCGTGGCCGACAGGCCCCACGTCCGCAGGCCAGGGCAGAGGCGGCGCAGCCGGGCCAGGCAAAGCTCCGTCTGCACGCCGCGCTTGTTGCCCAACAGTTCGTGCCACTCATCGACGACGACGCCGCGCAGGCCGGCGAAGAGGAGTTCGTTGTTGGGCTGGGAGAGGAGCAGGGAGAGGCTTTCCGGGGTGGTGATGAGGGCCGTTGGCGGGCGGGTCATCTGGCGGGCGCGGGCGGCGCTGCCGGTGTCGCCGGTGCGGCGTTCGACCGACCACGGCAGCCCCAGGTCATCGACGACCTCGCGCAGCGCTCGCTCGGTGTCGGCCGCCAGCGCCCGCATCGGCGTCAGCCACACGACCCGCAAGGGCACAACAGCCTTCGTTCGCCTCTTCGTCTCCCCCTCGCTCCGCCGCTCCCCCGCTCCCCCGCCCTCTTTCTCCTCCTCCAAGTACTCCAGCACCGGCCCCCACCAGGCCGCCTGCGTCTTGCCCGTGCCTGTGGCGGCGTGGACAAGGCCGCTGCGGCCGGCCAGATAGGCCCGCCAGACCTCATATTGGAAGGGAAACGGCGACCAGCCGCGGGCGGCAAACCAGGCCTCGGCCGCGGCCGGGCGGAATTCGGGCGGATTCGTCACGCCGGGAATTGTAGTCCACCCTGGCTCGCAGGGGTAACACGTCATTCGACGGCCCCAAAACCGGCTGAAATACGCAGAGAAAAGGTCTTGCGCTCCGTATGCGGCTATTTTACAATGACTCTCTCTTAGGAAGTCAGGGGCTGGGAATAACGAGGGACAGCTCCTGACGGAGAGAAGTCTGTCGTGCCGATGGTTAGAACGCATGCTACCGCGCTGTGGATACGCGCATCTACAGCCCTGGTATGTGTAGGGTGGCGACGTAGTTCATTGCTCAGTATCACAGATTAGGAGACCAGATGAATACCTACTTCTTTCGCCGGCGTAGCTCAGCGGTCGCTGTTGTGGCATTGCTGCTGCTCTTCGCCGCCGCCTGTGTGACCGACCCAGGCGCGGTGCTGCTATCAATGCAGAAGTCGGGCACAACGGCCGATGGCCTGGCCTATGGCCCGGAAGACATCATCGCGGTGACAGACGACGGCAGCGGGCCGGAGTGGTTCACCTTCTTCGATGGTAGCGAGCACGGCCTGACCACCAAGCACGCGCTCAATGCCTTCAGTTTCAACGAATTCCTGCTCAGCAGCCTGTCCACCGGCGGACCGGTCACCCAGGAGGACGTGCTGGACATCCCTGAGTTCTACATGACCTTCCGGCCGAACTCCATCCACGTGCCCGGCATCCCCGGCCGTGTCACGGGCCAGGACATCATCAAGTACTCTGAGACGGACAGCAGCGATCCGGGCACGTTTGAGGTGATCTTCGACGGCTCCGACGTGGGCCTGACGACGCGGACGGAGAAAATCGACGGTCTGGGCTACTGGGCGCCGGAGACTTACCCCGACCCGCTCTATGCTGAGGCCTGCCCGGCGGGCATCTTCTTCATCACCACCCAGGGCCTTTACCGTGTGCCCGGCGAGGTGGGCCAGATCGTCGGCAGCGGCTTCGACGTGCTGCTGTTCTGCGCCACCAACGTCGGCCCCAACACGGCCGGCTTCTGGTATCGCGTCTTCAACAACCGCGACAACAACTACTTCTACCCCGGCCGGGCCAGCACCAGCCTGGACGTCATTGGCTTTGAGTTGGCCCCGACCGTCACGGCGGCGTTGGCTGGCAACGGCCCGGGGGTCAATGTCCACCAGCCTGACCTGGACGCCGGCATTGACTTCCTCTTCGTGCCACGGACGGCCTTTGGCATTAACGGCGCCACGGACAGAATCTTCGAGCCGTCGCAGCTCTACGAGGTGGACAGCCTCACCAACTACCCGGATATTGATTTCTATGGGCCGTATGCCGACTTCAACGCGGGCGAGGACTATTTCAACGATGATACTTTCCCGCCCGTGAACGGCCTGGTGCAGAGCATGTCCATCTGGGACTTCCCGTTCACCACGCCGTAGCCTATCGGCCCCAGTGCTGAACCGGCAATAGAGAGTGCCGGCCGCGAGCGAGGCGCGTCTCGCCCGCGGCCGGCATGGTTGTATTGGGCGGGTCCATTTGCTTGCATGCGCATGCGTTTAGACTTAATATGTGGGTAAGGGACAGGTTCAGTGGCAGGGTAGAAGGATAGGAGCGCAACATCCCTGTTTCGGGGATGCCATCCCCGTTTCGGGGATGTCGGACTGAGTTGCTTATGTCACTGTATATTTAGGAGAATCCCCATGAATCTGCGCTTCAATCGCACCCACCTTGTCGCTCTGTTGATCGTCTTACTGTTCTCACTTGGCGTCGCTACGGTGGCCGCCGTGCCTGGCGACTATACCGCCGTCTACGTCAGCGCCGGCGGCGCGGGCACAACCGAAGACGGCCTAGCCTATCAGCCGGGCGACATCATCGGCAGCCTGGGACCGGGCCAGCCCTGGTTCACCTATTTTGAAGCTGCCGCCCATGGCCTGGGCGGCAAGAACATCAACGCTTTCGACCTTCACCTGACCGAAACTACCGTCACCGACGTGGTGAGCGAGCCGGTCTACATGTCCTTCAGCCAGAGCCGCGTGCGGCTGCCCGGCGTCTCTGGCCCCAACGGTTTGGCGACGCCTAACGATATCGTCAAGTTCTCGCCACTTGTGCCCACTGCGGCTGGCGATTCGTTCGAGCTGTTCTTCGACGGCTCCGATGTGGGTCTGTCTGGCCGCGATGAACAGATCGACAGCCTGTCGGTCTGGCTGCCGGAGGACTTCGCGCCCGCCGCTGTAGGCGTGCCCCAGGATTGCACCGCCGGCCTGCTGTTCATCACCACGGCAGCCAACTACCGTGTCCGCGACGCCAACGGCGTGTCGATGCCCGGCAAGGGCGGCGACATCCTGGCCTTCTGCGCCACGAACCTCGGCCCCAACACGGCCGGCTTCTGGTTCCGGGCCTTCAGCGCGACCGAAGCCGGCTTCAGCCCTCTGCGAGCCATTCGCAATCTGACTGTCCACAACTTCGCCTATAACAGCGGCACGGGCGATTGGGAGCTGCGGTTCAGCTTTTCCTCGCGCACCGACTTCCACATGGGCGCGTTCACCGGCTATGCCAACAATGTCTATCTGATGGACACCACAGCCGGCGACCCAATTCTGGAACTTGACCTGAACACCGACTATCCGACGCTCAACGGTAGCGCCGACGGCCTGGAGATTGTTCCCTACACGTCAGTCTGCGCCAACGACTGCTGATGCCACGGCGCGCTTAGTCCCCTATCGGCAATTGACGCGACGGCAACGAGAGGTTGCCGTCGCGCCATTCTTTCTCTGCAAGGAGGTTGCCATGCGGCGATTGGGTTTCTTCTGCCTGTCCGTTTTAGTGCTGGCTCTGGGCGCGGCGCGCGCCCAGGCCGCCCCGCCAATACCCATCTCTGACGGGCCAATTCGCGTGACGGCCTATGTTTTGGTCAGGGCGACCGGCGACCCGGCGCAGTGGGCCAACGGGGCGCGCGTTGAGCACCTGTTCCACGATTGGTATCGTCTCTATGCCCCAGCGGGTCAAACGGTGGAAACAACGCTGAGCGCAGCCGCGGACGCGCCCGGTGTGGAGGCGGTGTCCTACGACTACATCATCCACGTGGACGCGCCGCGGCAGTTGCCGGCCGCCCTCGTTCCCGGCGATTCGCTCTACGTGCGCCAGTGGCACATGCCGCAGGTGCAGGCCGAGGCGGCCTGGGACGCCATCGACGGCGAGGGCGCGATCATCGCCATCCTGGACACCGGTGTGCGCACGGGCGGGCCGGATGGCCTGTGCCAGCCGTTGGTGGCCGAATACAACGCCATGACCAACTCCACCGCGCCCCAGGCCGCCCGCGACAACTATGGCCACGGCACGCACGTCGCCGGCACGGCCGCCGGGTGCGCCGGCAACGGCGTGGGCGTGACCGGTCTGGCCTATGGGGCCAGGGTCATGGCCGTCAAGGTGCTGGCCGACAACGGCAACGGCAGCTTCAGCGATGTCGCCGAGGGCATTGTCTGGGCGGCCGACCACGGCGCGGGGGTCATCAACATGTCGCTCGGCAGCGCCTGCTCAACCACCTGGCCGGGGTGTAGCACGGCAATTGTCAACGACGCCATCGACTACGCCGCCGCGGCTGATGTGGTCATCGTCGCCTCCGCGGGCAACGACAACCGCACCTTTGCCGGCCAACCGGGCAACCACCCCGAAGCCATCTCCGTGTCGGCCATGGACTTCGCCCGCAACCGCGCGCCCTACTCCAATCGGGGCGTGGCCGTTGACCTGGGCGCGCCGGGCGGCAACACGGGCGCCGACCTGAGCGGCGACGGCTTTGCCGATGGGGTGCTGCAGGAGACATTTAACGCCAATGGCGTCTGGGGCTATTACTACTACCAGGGCACGTCGATGGCCGCGCCGCACGTGACCGGGGCGGTGGGCCTGCTGCGCAGTTGCGTGCCCCAGGCGACGCGCGCCGACGTGCGCGCCGCGCTGGAATCGACGGCCGAAGACCTGGGCACAGCCGGCTTCGACACCACCTATGGCAACGGCTTCCTGCAGATCCGCGCCGCCATGGACGCGCTGGCGACACAGTATGGCCAGGACGCCGCCAATGGCTGTGCCTTCGTCGGTGATCCGCCCTGCCTGACCGTAACGACGGCCGTGATCGGGGCGGGCCAGGTGGCCATCAGCCCGCCATCTAACTGCATGGCCGGCGACACGCCCGGCTATCTGTTCGACACCGACCTGACGGTGACGGCCACGCCAGACCCCGGCAACGGGTTCGCTGGCTGGAGCGACGACGCTGCCGGCACGGCCAACCCCCTGTCGCTGACGCGCTATGGCGACATGGCCATCACGGCGACGTTCGGCGCTTGCCGCACGGTGACGGCCGCGCCTGTTGGGCCGGGCGCGGTCGGCGTGCAGCCGTCGCCCAACTGCGACACGGGCTACCACGACGGCACAGTCCTGACGCTGACGGCGACGCCCGACCCCGGGGCGGTCTTCACCGGCTGGGGCGGCGACGCCGGCGGCATGACGAACCCGTTGGCGCTGACGGTCAGCGGCGACCTGGCGGTGACGGCCGG
>DAOSMQ010000170.1:0-5807 GCA_035372725.1 Promineifilum sp. (SeqCode) | reverse complement strand
CAGCCTGACAGGCTGTATTACAACAGCCCGTAGCACAGCCTGTTAGGCTGTAGCCAGCGACAGCCTGACAGGCTGTATTACATGCAGACTGAAAAGCCGCGCTAGCCGGACCAGGCCAGCAAGCGCCGCGGCGTCACCCGAATGAGGCGACTGTAGGCCCCCAGCATCCCCTCCGGGGTATAGCCCAGGTCGGCGATGGCCGCGGCGTACTTGTCGGTATAGGCGGCGGCGACCGCCGGCGCGTCGGCCGCGGCCCCGACCCGGGCCTCGCCTTCGATGATGGCGACGTCGCTGCCCTCGTCCAGCGCCTCCAGGGCCACGGTGACGGCCGGGTTGGCGGCCAGATTGCGCAGCTTCTGGGCATCCGGCTGGCTGTAGATGCTGATGCTCTCGCCATCCCACAGGAACCAGACGGGGACGAGATGCGGGCGGCCGTCGGGCCGGACGGTGCCCAGCCACAGGATCGACTCGGCCCGCAGACGGGCATCGACGTGGGCGTGCTTGGGTTGGTTCAGATCAAGAAACATGGTCTCCCTCTATGGTAGTTGCGACGCGCGACAGGGCCAGGGCGGCAAGCTCGCCTGGCGCGAAATTGCTCTTAAACAGCCGCAGCGCCTCGCGGCGCGTGGCTTCGCCGGCGGCGGCGTCCAGCACCGTATGGCCAAACGAGGCCAGGTCTTGCAACACCCAGGCGCAGCGGTAGTAGGTCAGTGCCGCCGCGTCGGGGGCTACGGGGCCATAGCCGCGGACGAAGAGCGCCGTCTCGCGCGGCCCGGCCTGCCCCGCGGCGATGCCGCCGAAGACGAACATCAGGTCGCGCTCGCGGGGGGCCAGGGCCGCGCCGTCCCAGTCGATGAGCCACAGCCGGCCGTCATCGCCCACCAGGACGTTGCCCAGGTAGGCGTCGGCGTGGCAAAGGACGCGCGGCGGGTCGGCCCGGCGCAATTGCTCGCCCAGGACGGCGGCCTGGTGCTGGAGCGTGGCGATCGTTGTCTCGTGTTGCCGCCAGCAGGCGGCCAGACCAGCGGCCAGCGGGTCGTCCGGCCGCGGGCCGTGGACGTGGGCGGCCCCGTGGGCGTGGGCGGCCAGGGCGGGCATGAAGGCCATGTCGTCGGGCACAAACCGCTCGAGGACGAGGTGCGCGGCCAGCGCCGGCGGGACGGGCAGCGCATGGACACGACGCAACAGGTTGCCGAAGGCCAGCCATTGGGCGTCGCTGAGGCCGCTGTCCCAGGCGTCGCGGCCGGCGACAAAGGGTTGCAGCGTCACGGTGAAGTCGCCCAGCGCTGCCCAGAGCGCGCCGTCGGTCGTGGGCAGCGGGGTCAGAACGCCGTCGATGCCCGCGTCGGCGACGGCGCGGGGCGCGAGCAGGCCGGGCAAGGCCGCCGGGCCGCGGCGCACTTTCAGGAAATATGCTTTGTCTGCCTCCAGCCGGTAGGCCCAGGCATTGGCGTCGTAGCCGAGGGGAAGGAAGGTGATGGCCACGGCTGGCCGGCCAAAGCGCTCGCGGGCGCAGGCCAACAGGGTGTCGTCGGACAGGGGCGATTGGTCAAGCATGGGCGTCCGCGTGCGGCTCAGTTTAGCAGTCCGACCTGACTAAACTCCGGCAGCCCGCCCCAGTAGAGGCCCCAGGCGAGGAAGAAGACCAGTGAGATGGCATAGGCAAAGACGAAGAAGCGCGTGATGGGCCGCTGGCCTAGCTCTCGCCGTTGCAACAGCCCGAAGACAACGACGGTCACGGCAAAGCCGATGCCCAGCCCATTGGTGCCCGCCTCGACGATGCTCAGGAAGTAGTTGAAGCCGTGGATGGCCGCGGCGGCCAGCACCAGGCCATTTCCCTGGCGCGGCCCGGCGAAGGGGTGGCGCCACTGGCGATAGAGGATCAGCGCCGCCAGGCCGAGAATGCCCAGCAGCCAGATGGTGTGGCTGAGGTCTTCGTCGAGGAAGTGGGTCAGCGCGGGCGCGTCGCCAGCCAGACCCTCGTTCAGGTGGCCGATGGCGTTGGCGGCCAGGTGCAAGGAGTGGCCCATAACCCATAGGCCGGCCAGCACCAGAAAGACGAGCGTCTCGCGGTCGGTGATGCGCCGGTCGGGCGCTACCTGGAAGAGCAGCCAGTAGACCGGGATGAGTACCAGCGGCGTCAGCAGGTCGAGAATGTTGCCAACGCGCAAGAGCGGATAGGGGCCAAAGGGCTGGTTCAGGAATGCCGGGGCGATGAGAAAGAACGCGAACAGAACGGCGAAAATCAGGGTCAGACGGGCGGCGCGAAACATGGCAACATTGTAGCATGAAATGCCCCAGTTGGTCGGCGCGGGGGCGTGCGATAAGATTGCGACTGAAGAACAGAAGTGGTGCGTGGCCAGTGGCTGGTGGCTCTGGCTCCTGACCACCATCTCCAGACAATGAGGTAAGTTCCCTATGACCAAACCGATTGCCCTGCAACTCTACTCCCTGCGCGAGGCGCTGGCCCGCGACTTCGAGGGAACCATCCGCGCCGTGGCCGCCATCGGCTACGCCGGCGTTGAGACGGCCGGCTTCCCCGACGGCGTCTCGCCCACGGCGGCCAAAGCCCTGTTCGACGAATTGGGCCTGGTCATCTGTTCGGCCCACGCGCCGTTGCCATTGGGCGACGCCGCGGCCACGACGTTGGCGCAGTTGCAAGCTCTGGGCTGCGAGCGGCTGGTCTGCGCCTGGCTGCCGCCGGAGACGTATGCCACGTTGGACAGCACCTACCGCGCCATCGACCAACTCAACGAGGCCGCGTCTGTCTGCGCCGGGCATGGCCTGCGGCTGGGCGTCCACAACCACTGGTTTGAGTTCGAGCCGCTGGCCGGCACGGGCCAGCGGCCGTATGAGGTCTGGCTGGAGCGGCTCGAGCCACACATTTTCTTCGAGCTGGACGCTTACTGGGCCAGGGTCGGCGGCGTCGCGCCGCTGGAGGCGCTGCGCCGGATGGGGCCGCGGGTGGAGTTGCTGCACGTTAAGGACGGCCCGGCCGACGGCACGCAATCGCCCATGACTGCCGTGGGCACGGGCGCGCTCGACTACACGACCATCATCCCCGCGGCCACAGCGGCTGAGTGGCTGATCGTCGAGATAGACCGCTGCGCCACGGACATGCTCACCGCTGTCGAGGCCAGCCAGCGCTATCTGGTCGGCAAGGGGTTGGGTCACGGCCATGCCTGAGATTACCCGCGTTGGCATCATTGGCTGCGGCAACATCAGCAGCGCCTACATCAACGGCTGCCGCGCCTTCGACTTCTTGCGCGTCACCGGCGTGGCCGACTTACGGCCGGAGGTGGCGCAGGCCAAGGCGGCCGAGCACGACCTGGCCTGCGCCGGCTCCGTCGAGGCGCTGCTGGCTGACCCCGACATCGACATCGTTATCAACCTGACCGTGCCCAGCGTCCACGCCTCGGTCAGCCTGGCCATCCTGGCCGCGGGCAAGCACGCCTACAGCGAGAAGCCGCTGGCCGTGGAGCGGGCCGACGGCCGGGCGGTGCTGGACGCAGCCGCGGGCCAGGGGCTGCGCGTCGGCTGCGCGCCCGACACCTTCCTCGGCGGTGGCCTGCAAACCTGCCGCCGGCTGATCGACGAGGGGGCCATTGGCGAGCCGGTGGCGGCCACGGCCTTCTTTCTGGGCCACGGGCCGGAGAGCTGGCACCCCAACCCCGGCTTCTTCTACCGCGCCGGCGCGGGGCCGCTGTTCGACATGGCGCCGTACTACCTGACGGCGCTCGTCCACCTGCTCGGCCCGGTGGCCCAGGTGGCGGCTCTGGCGCGCATCTCCTTTGCCGAGCGCCTGGCCACCAGCGCGGCGCGGCAAGGCGAGCGGCTGCCGGTGGAAGTGCCGACCCACGTGGCCGGCACGCTGGCCATGAGCGCCGGCCCGCTGGCGACGATGATCACCAGCTTCGACGTCTGGGGCCATTCACTGCCGCGCATCGAAATCTACGGCTCGGAGGGGTCGCTGAGCGTGCCCGACCCCAACACCTTCGGCGGGCCGGTGCGGTTGCTGCGGCCGGGCGGCGAGTGGGAGGACGTGCCGCTGAGCCACAGCGACGCGGTGCGCCGGGGCGTAGGCGTGGCCGATATGGCCCTGGCCATTGCCGAGGGGCGGCCCCACCGCGCCACGGGCGAGATGGCCTACCACGTGCTCGACGTGATGCACAGCTTCTACGACTCGTCGGCCGAGGGGCGGACAGTATCCGTGGACAGCACCTGTGTCCAGCCGGCGGCCATGCCCGCCGGCGCGCCGGTGGGCTTCACCGGCCTGATCGGCATCTAGCGGGCGGCTCAGCCAGCCCTGCAAGTGGGTCAGGGCGATTAAGGAAGTAGTCGCGCGGGATGCCGTGGAACGACATCAGCAGCCGGTCGGGCCGGCCGCCGGCCGCCCACACCTCACAGATAGAGGCAGCCAGCGCGGCGAAATAGCCGGGGTGAGCGTGGTAGTGGTTGACGGTGCGCAACTCCCGCAGCCAGCGCCACGTTCGCAGTTCCTCGAAGACATCGTCGAGGGCCGCGGCCGAGTATTGAGGATGACGCCATGCAGCCACGGCTGCCACCGCCAGCGCGGGTACTCGATGAGGCGCGGGTCGCCCAGGAATTGAGCCAGATAGCGGCGCAGGGCGGGCGCGGTTGGTTCGTCCGGCGACCCGACATTGGCAGCTACAATGACGGCCATGATTCCCGTTGACCCCCGCGGCTGCGCGGGCAAGATCATCGACATTCACGGCCAAAAGGGCATGGCCTGGCTGGCGGCGCTGCCGGCGCTGGTGGCCGAGGTGGCCGCGCGCTGGTCTCTGACCGTCCGGCCGCCCTTCCCGGAGTTGTCCTATAACTACGTCGCCCCGGTCGTCGGGCCGGGCGGCGAGGCGTGGGTGCTGAAGGCGGGCGTGCCCAACCGGGAACTGACCGACGAGGCTGCGGCGTTGCGGCTGTTCGACGGCCGCGGCATCGCCCGCCTCATCGACGCCGACACGGAGCGCGGCGTCCTGTTGCTGGAGCGCGTCCTGCCCGGCGAGCCGCTCAAGAGCGTGGCCGACGACGGCACGCGCGTGCGAACAGTGGCTGGCCTCATCGGCGAGCTGCCTCGGCCGCTGCCCACCGACGGGTCGCTGGCGACCGGCCATCCCTTCCGCACCATCGCCCACCTGGCTCGCGGCCTCGACCGGCTGCGGCAGATGTTTGGCGGCGGCTATGGCCCCTTCCCGGCGCGGCGCGTGGAACGGGCAGCGGCGCTGTTCGCCGGGCTGGCCGGCGGACGGCCACAGCTCATCCACGGCGACATGAACCCCGGCAACGTCCTGCGGGCCATGCGCGCGCCCTGGCTGGCCATCGACCCCAAGGGCTACGCCGGCGACCCGCTCTTCGACGTGGCCACCTTCCTCAACGACCCCCCGGCCGGGCTGGCCGCGGACGACCTGCGCCGCTTGCAGGCGCGGCGCGTGGCCCTGTTCGCCGAAGTGCTGGGGCAGCCGCGCGCGGCTGTCCTAGCCTGGGCCGAGGCCCACGCCGTGCTCTCTGGCTGGTGGAGCTATGAGGATCACGGCCGCGGCTGGGAGAAGGGGCTGGCGCTGGCGGCGCTCTACGAGGCGTTGGGCTAGGCCGGCCGCGCCGCCGGCGACCGCGTGGACGGCTTCGCCGCGCTTAGCCGCTCTCCTGCCAGGTCAGGATCGTGCCACCCTGGCCCATCAGGACGCTGCCGGGGAAGACGCGCAGCCGCCACGGCTCCAGGCGCAGGGCAGCGAAGGTATCAGCCGCCGGGCCGCCCCAGTCGGGCACGGTGCGCGGCTCATAGCCGACGG
>DAOSMQ010000169.1:0-5823 GCA_035372725.1 Promineifilum sp. (SeqCode) | reverse complement strand
GAAGCCCAGGCCCGGCATGAGGCCGAGGCCAAGGCGAAGCAAGCGGCCGAGGCCAAGGCGCGGCAGGAAGCCGACGCCAAGGCGAAGGCCGAGGCCGAGGCGCGCCTGAAGAAGGCCCGCGAAGAGGCCGAGGCGCGCCAGCAAAAGCTGGAGGCCGAGCGGCGGTTGGAGAAGGCGCGCGAGGAGGCTGAGGCCCGTCAGAAGGAAGCCCTGGCCAAGCGCGAAGCCGCCAGGGCCGAAGAGGAGCGCGCCGCAGCCGAAGCCGCCGCCGCGAAGGAGGCTGCCGCTAAGGAAGCCGCCGCCGCGCCGCGCTTCACGGAGTTCATCGCCGAGCATACTGTCGTTGCCGGTGATAACCTGAGCTTCATTTCCCAAAAGTACTACGGCACGCAGGCCAACTTCCGCCTGATCTATGAGGCCAATAAGGACGTCATCGGCGACAACATGAATATCATTCGGCCGGGGCAGAAGTTGCGGATTCCGAAGCTGTAGGATCGTTGCACAGACACGGCAACAGAATAGTACCGCTGTCTAATGAGGAGCGCCCTCAGTTAGCGCGCTGGCTGGTGGTTTCGGTGCCCAAGAGAGCTACAAGCCAGCCACAAGCCAGCCGCGACCGTGCCGCTGGCGGGGCGGGCGCAGCGTGCGATTGTTGCCAATGGGATGAATAAAAAAGTGCCGCTATCAGATTCGATAGCGGCACTTCAACTGAAAGCAGCTACTTCTTACCCCACGCGGCCGACTCGCTCCCCGTTGGCTCCATTGATCGGGGGCGGTACGACAACCGGCTCAACCGGCTTCTCTTCGCCGATCTTCATCGGCGGCCCCACTGGCTCCAACAGGGCCACGGCGAAGACCTCGTCCAGGTGGCCGACCGGGATCAGCTCCAGGTCTTGCCGCACACGCTCCGGCAGTTCCGGGATGTCCTTGGCGTTGTCCTTCGGCAGCAGCACGGTCTTGATGCCCGCGCGGTGGGCGGCGATGGTCTTGGACTTCAGGCCACCGATAGGCAGCACCTTGCCGCGCAGCGTCACCTCGCCGGTCATGGCCACGTCGCGTCGCACCGGCCGCCGGGTGAAAGCGGAGATGATCGCCGTCGCCATGGCAATGCCCGCGCTGGGGCCGTCCTTGGGCGTGGCCCCGTCGGGCACGTGCACGTGGACGTTGACCTTGTCAAACAGCCCCGGCTCCAGACCCAGCTTCCGGGCGTTGGCCCGCGCGTAGGTCAGCGCTGCCTGAGCCGACTCCTGCATCACGTCGCCCAGCGAGCCGGTCAGCGTGATCCGGCCAGTGCCTTCGCTCAGGCTGACCTCGATGGGCAGGGTGTTGCCGCCATAGTTATTGACTGCAAGGCCCGTCACCAGACCGACCTCGTCCTGGTCTTCCATCATGCCGTAGCTGAACTTGCGCGGCCCCATGATCTCTTCTACGTCGGCCTCGCCCACGGTGAACGGCCCAGTCTCGCCGGAGGCCACCTTGACGGCCAGCTTGCGCACGACCTTGCCGAGGTTGCGCTCCAGTTGGCGCACGCCCGCTTCCAGCGTGTAGTAGCGGATAAGCGAACGCAGGGCGTCGTCGGCCAGCGTGACGGTCACGCCGCCGATGCCATTGGCCACCTGTTGCTTCTTCAGCAGGTACTGCCGGGCGATGGCCGCCTTCTCGTCCTCGATGTAGCCGGGCATGGTGATCGTCTCCATGCGGTCGAGCAGCGCCGCCGGGATGGTGCCGAGCTGGTTCGACGTGGTGATGAAGATCACCTGGCTCAGGTCAAATGGCACTTCCAGGTAGTGGTCGGTGAAGCTGTGGTTCTGCTCCGGGTCGAGTACTTCCAGCAGCGCCGCGGCGGGGTCGCCACGCCAGTCGTTGCCAACCTTGTCGATTTCGTCCAGGACGATGACCGGGTTGCGCGTCTTGGCGTCGCGCAGGGCGCGGATGATGTGCCCGGGGATCGCCCCGATGTAGGTGCGGCGGTGGCCGCGAATCTCGGCCTCGTCGCGCACGCCGCCCAGGCTGATACGCACCATCTCACGCCCCATCGCCCGCGCCACCGAGGTGGCGATCGACGTCTTGCCGACGCCGGGCGGGCCGTTGAGGTTGATGATCGCGCCCTTCATGTCCTTGCCGGCCAGCTTGCGCACGGCGACGTATTCGACGATGCGCTCCTTCACATCCTCCAGACCATAGTGGTCTTCGTCCAGCACCTGGCGGACGTGGACGATGTCGAGGTTGTCCTCGGTCTCGTTGTTCCACGGTAGCTCGGTCAGCCACTCCAGATAGGTGCGGATGACGCTGGCCTCGGCCGACTGCCCGCCCTGGTACTCCAGGCGCTTCAGCTCGCTCAGCGCCCGCTCCAGCACCTTCGGCGGCATGCCGGCGGCCTCGATCTTGTCGCGCAGGCTGTCGGGGCCGTCGCCGTCCTCGTCGCCCAGTTCCTTGCGGATGGCCTTCATCTGCTCGCGCAGCATGTAGTCGCGCTGGGCCTTTTCCGCGCCGTCGCGGGCATCCTGCTGAATCTTGCTGCGGATGTCGGCAATGCGGACTTCCTGGCGCAGATGCTCCAGAACCGCTTCGAGCCGCGCCCGGCCGTTGAGGTTCATTAGCAGGGCCGTCTCGGCCTCGAACGGCAGGGTAATCAGTCCAGCGATAGCATCCGCCAGCGCGCCGGCCGTCCGGCTGGCGCGGGTCATGGTAATGATCTGCTGGTTGGTCTCGCCCATTAGCTCGACGTATTGCTCCAGATAGGCAATGGCTTCCAGTTTGAGGGTCTCGTCGACGGCGTCCTCTTCGGCCAGTTCTTCGTAGCGGCCGATCAGGAACGAGCCGCCCGACTCGACGCCCAGCAGGCGCACGCGCCGGTGCAACTCGACCAGCATTTGGATGCCGACCGGCGTGCGCAGCATGTCGCGCGCCGTGGCCAGAATGGCAATGGGGAAGATGTCATCGGTGCCGGGCGTCTCCACCTCGGCATCGCGCTGCACGACGACCAACAGGTCGCCGCCCCGTTCGATGGCCGCCTGCACCGCGGCCAGGGACGTCCGCCGGCCGATGGATACGGTCGTCGTGACGCCGGGAAAAACCGCGCCGCCGCGCAAAGGCACGACGGGGATGGGTTTGCTTTCGTGATAGTCGCTCATCGTATTACTCACAGAATTATCCTCAATACTGAGTCCCTTCTTGGCTGCCACGAGATAGAGTGGCAGTCAGCAGATTCTACGCGACGGGAATATGTTTTATGATAGACGCGCGTCAGAGATGTATAAGAATGACATCTCTTGCCTGCCCACACGTTTGGGCGACAATTCCACTGGCTGGCCTTGTCTGGAGGCGGCCGGGGGGTTTGAACGAGGGTAACGGTAAGCCATGCGACGAGTCTACCTGCTCCTGGTGTTTGGCTGGCTGCTGGCCATGCAAGCGCCGGCGCTGACTATCGGCGCGATCCAGGGTGGCGCGGCTGAGTCCCCTTATCTCAATCGCTTCGTCACCTTCCGCGGCGTGGTCGTCGGCCGCTATGAGGACGAGAACACCCGCGGCGACGTTTACTACACCCTTTTCGTCCAGAGCCTGGCCGGCCAGACCGATGGCGACCCGGCCACCTCCGACGGCATCGCCGTCTTCCTGGGGCGCGAGCCGCGGCGCGACGTGGCGTTGGGCGACGTCGTGCGCGTTGGTGGCAAGGTGACCGAGTTCTACGGCCTGACCGAGATCGACGACCGCGGCCTGACCGTGACCGTCGAAGACCGCATCCCCCTGCCCGCGCCCATTGCCCTTGATCCACCGGCCGACAACGACACCGCGGCGGCCGTTCTCGAGGCGCTGGAGGGCATGCGCGTGTCACTGGGCGAGGCGGTCGTGTCCGGGCCGACGCATACGGGCTGCGGCTTCGCCGTTGTCAGCGCGCTATCCGCAACGTCCCTGCCACTCCTCCGCCGCGCCGACGACGACCCCACCGGCCAGGCCGTACCTGTCCTCTACCCTAGCGACCTCAACTGTGACGACATCCCCCAGGTGACGACCGGCGACCGCATCGACGGCATCGCCGGGGCGCTGACCTACAACTTCGACCAGTTCAAGATCGTCCTCGACGGCGCGGACGAACTGGAGATCACGCCGTCGCCGCGGCCGGCCGTGCCGGCGCCGCCCACGCTCCGGGGGCAGCAGTTCAGCGTGGCCACGCTCAACGCCGAGGATTATTTCGACGCCGTCCGCGACACGGCCGACGACGGCGAACCGCTGCCAACGGCCGAGGAGGTGGCCGCGCGGCAGGCCAAGCTCAGCGCCCAGATCGCCGGGCCGCTGGGCTGCCCGACGCTGCTGGCGTTGCAAGAGGTGGAGCACGAGGCATTGCTGCGCGACCTGGCCGCGGCAGTGGCTACGGCTTGCGGCTTCACCTATGCCGTCAGCCACCACGACAGCCCCGACGCCCGCGGCATCGACACCGCCCTGCTGAGCGATCCGCGGCGGGTGCGCGTCGGCGCGGTGGCCCTGCGGCAGACGTGCTCGCCTGTACCCACCGGCATCAGCGACGCCAGCATCACCTGCCCGCCGGGCAAGGAGCCGCTCTTCGGCCGCCCGCCGCTGGAGGTCGAGGCGACTATCGACGGGCAGCCGGCGATCATCTGGGTCAACCACTTCAAGTCGAAGCGCGACGGCGAGATCGACACCGCCCTGGCGCGCATCCAGCAGGCGGTCTACCTGAATGGGCTGGCGGGCGAGCGCCTGGCGGCCGATGCCGGCTTCCGTCTGATCGCCCTGGGCGACTTCAACGACACGGAGCTGTCGCCGGCGCTGACCCTGCTGACCGGCCCGGCCGAGAGCGGCCACTTCGCCAACGCCCTGAGCGCCGTTCCGCCGGCCCAACGCTACACCTACAACTTCGGCGGCGTGAGCGAGTTGATCGACGGCATTCTGCTGTCGCCGGCGCTGGCGGCCGAGGTCAGCGCGGCGACCATCGTCCACCTTAACACCGACTACCCCGCCGGCCTGCGGCTGGACACCGCGCCGGAGCGCCTGCCCTTCCGGGCCAGCGACCACGACCCGGCGCTGGTCGTCCTCGGCCGCGCCCCGGCCACGCCGACACCCGCGCCGCTGCCCACGGCGACAGCCGCCCCTGCGCCAACCGCCACGGCCGTCACACCGCCAACGCCCCGGCCAACGCCGGCACCCGCGCCCTCGCCGACACCGGCACCGGCGGCTCTGCCGTCACCGGCGACGCGCGGGCCTGGCCCGGCCGTCATCGCCGCCGGCGTCTCCACCCTGGCGCTGGTCGCCGTCGCCGGCCTGATCGCCCTGCGGCGCGGCCGGCGCTAAGCTACTTTTACGCTTCCTGCATGGCACGGCGCGCGAGGCGGGGTAGGATAGAGGCAGGATGACCATGTACACAGGCGACGATCCCGACCACGGCCGCGCCGACCCCAACGTCGTGCGCCGGCTGTTGCAACACGTGCCGCTGAGCGTCACGCAGACGGTACTGATCACACGGGGGCCACAGTTGCTGGCCCACCGTGGCGCGCTGAGTGCCGACGAGGCGGGTGAGGTGGCCGTCTTCGTGGCCGAGGGCTGGCGCGACGCGGGGCAGACGTTGCGCATCCAGTATATGCCCGTGCCCCTGCGCAGCACGGCCCGGCTGCTGCTGACCTACCCGCTGCGCGACGGCTACCAGATGACACTGGCCGACGCCGAGGCCGCGCCGCTGGAGCCGCTGCGGCGGCTGGGCGGGCAGCTGATCGCCGTCCTGGCGGCGGCGGGCATCGGCCGGTAGGCGGCCGCGCCACCGGCGTTTCCGTTTGCTTTCTGCCCGTCGTCTGGGTAGAATATCCATCGCGT
>DAOSMQ010000168.1:0-5833 GCA_035372725.1 Promineifilum sp. (SeqCode) | reverse complement strand
GCTGAGGAGCTTAACCAAAATGCCTGTTAATTTGTTAATGTCCTAACAGGCTGTGGCTGTCGCTGTGGCCGGCGACGACAGCCTGACAGGCTGTACGACTCAATTGGTGACAACTGAAAAGCTGTGCCCACGAGGGCGGCCTCCCTTTCTATTGGCCTACCTGGGCGTGGGCCGGCCGGCAGGCAAACGGTGGCCCGGCGACGATCGGCCGGCCTTGTTTTCCGCTATACTGTTTCCATGAAGCCCAGCCATCGCCCTCTCCTCCTCATCCTGGTGCTGCTCCTGGCCGGCTGCGCCTTGCTGCCGGGCGAGCGGGGCGGCGCCCCCGTTTCGCTGACAGACGCGACGCCGCCTCCCCCGCAGCCCACCGCCACCGCCACCCCCGCGGCGGCATTGGGGATGCCTCAGGTAGCCGTCCTCTCGGCGCTGCTGGTCGACGACGCCCACGGCCGCCTCTACGGCACCGGCCAGGTCAACGGCCTGCCCAAGCTGCTCATCCTCGACGCAAGCGACGGCCGCCTGCTGGCCGCATGGGACACCCCCGGTCAACTGGCGCTGGACGCGGCCCGCAACCGGCTGGCCGTCGACCGCGGCCGGCAGGGGCTGGCCGTGCTCGACGCGACCACGGGCGAGATCACGGCCGAGGTGGCCCTGCCCGCCCAGGACGGGCCGCCGCCGCCGCAGATCGACGCCACCACGGGCACGCTCTACGCCTTCCGCGAGAGCACCGTCTACACTATTGACCCGGCCATCGCCGACATCACTCATACCACAACCCTCAGCGTCGCCCACAGCGTCTGTGGCGACCCGGCCGGCGACGCGCCCATCGCCCGCAGCGCCTATGACCCCGCGGCGATGCGCCTCTACCTGTCGTTCATTACCTACAACTGCGTGCCCTGGGTGACAACGACTCTGGTGGCCTACGACGCGCGCACCATGACCGAGACGGGCCGCCACGACGTCGACATCCGCTCGCAGTTCGCGCCCTATGAGGGTCGCCTCTTCGGCACGTCGGTGTCGCGCCTCGGCCCGACGCTGTACTGGGTCTGGGACGGCGCGTCGCAGTGGGACGAGAGCAGCGCCGACTACAGCGGCGAGCCCGAGGGGATGGTCATCGACAGGGGACGCGGGCTAATCTACTCGGCCCTGGGCGAGACGCTGCACATCATCAACCCCGGCGACGCGGCCACCAACGACGCGGCTGTGCCCCTGCTGGCCGGCAACTCGCTGAGCGCCCACAGCGCCGGCCCGGATACGCTCTACTTTGTCAGCCCCTCCGGCCGCCTGAAGCTCTGGGCGGCGGCCAATCTGTTCGGTGGCCAGTCGCTGCCCCGCCCGGCCCCCTCGGCGCTGCCCCTCGGGCCGGTTGTCTGGCTGGCTCTGTCGCCCAACTGGGCCAACGACAGCGCCATGATGGCCCTGGTGGAAAACGACACCTGTCCGGGCGTCGGCAATGCGCTGTTCATCCTGCAAGACACGGCCATAGGCTGGCAGCCGGCGGTGCTGGGCACGCCGGGCGCGTGCGAAGCCATCACCGCGGCAGCTTTCTCGCCCACCTATGGCCGCGACGCGCTGCTGTTCGCTGCCGCGGCCGAGCCAACCACCGTCCTGCGCTCGGTGGACGGCGGGCGCTCCTGGGTGGCGGCGGAAACGCCCTTCCCGGCCGGGGTCATTGATCAGCTGGTCGTATCGCCGGCCTATGCGGCCGATCAGACCCTCTTCGCCCGCCTGGATGATGGCGCGCTCTACCGCTCGCGCGATGGTGGGCAGACCTGGCGAGCCATGAGCCAGCCGCTCGACCTGCTGGCGGCGCTCGACGCGCCGGGCGCGGCGCTGACGCTGTTCGGTGCGCGCGGCGGCGCGCTACTGCGTTCGAGCGACGGCGAAACATGGACGGAGATTGGGCCGACGCCCGATGGCGAGACGCTACTGCTGTTGGCCGCCGCGCCAACCGAGACGCCACAACCAGTGCTCTATGCCTTCACGGCCGGGGGCCGCTTTGCGCGGTCGCTCGATGGCGGGTTGTCATGGCTGACCGTGTCCGAGATGGCGGCCACGACGGCGCAACTGGCCATTGTCACGGCCGCGCCGCCGGCCACGCGCCCCGTCTTCATGCTCCACTACCGCGAGATCATGGCCTCCTACGACGACATGGCCAGCGTCTGGGCCTCGACCGCGGTTATGGCCGCCGGCGGCTATGGCCCGACGGCCATCGCTCTGCCGCCCAACTTCGCTGCCGAGCCGTACCTGTTCGTGGGCACGGTCGATGGTCAGGTGCTTCGCGTCCGCGCCGACCCGCAGCCGTAAGAGAGAGCGTCCGCGTGCCCAGATAGAACAAATGAGATATAATTGGTCTGCTATCATGGTGCAAAAGCAGGGCCAAACCACCACGCTTCCGGGCGTTTTTTCCACGTTGTCGGCCGGGTTCGAGTTGACCACTCGTTACCTATGGCTGATGCTGTTACCCGCCGCTCTTGATCTCTTTCTCTGGCTCGGGCCGCGGTTGAGCTTTCGCGCCTTCCTTCAGGATGTCATTACGACAAGCCTGGCGCAGTTGCCGGCGGGCGTGCTGACCATCGACGTTGCCCCGCTCATGGAGGCGGCCGGGCGCATCAACCACTTCCGCTACCTTAGCGTGTTGTTGCTTGGCCTGCCGACGTTGATGGCTGGGCCGATCCCGGACAAGACGCCCATCACCCCGGCGGTCATCGACGGCGGCGGCTCGGGGGCCTGGCTGGGGCTGCTGGTGTTGTTTACGCTGGTGGGATTGCTGCTGACGGCGATCTTCTACAACCTGATCGCCTATGCTCTGCGGCGCTCCGCGATGACGCCCATGCCGCCCTTCGGCCCGGCGCGTTTCGCCGCCCGCACCCTCTACACCTGGCTGCGGCTCATAGCCCTGCTGGCCCTGCTGCTGGTGCTCATTCTGGTCGTTACCGTCCCTATCGCCCTGCTGGCCGGCTTCCTGACGCTCCTGAGCCAGACGATCGGCGTGTTGGTGATGTTCGGCGCGGTCGTGCTTGTGCTGTGGCTGGTCATGTTCCTCAGCTACACGCCTCAGGGAATGCTGCTAAACCCGCGCCCCTTCTTTAGCGTAGTGGCCGACAGCGTGCGTCTCTTCCAGAGCAACCTGCCGACCGCTTTGGGGCTGCTGGCTGTCGTGGTTGTCGTGCGACAGCTGCTCAGCGCCATTTTGCTGCGCGCCGATTCAGGCACCTGGGTGACGGCGATCAATATCCTGGCTCATGCCTATATCGCCACGGCGCTGACCGTGGCCCTATTCATTTTCTATCGCGACCGCTTTGTCGCCACTCTGCGTTCAAGCTCGCCGGCGGGCGAGGAACCTGTGAAACAGTAGCCTATGACCAGTAAGATCAAGAACAACGAGGCCCTGGCAGCCACCCACTACGACGCCAGCAACATTCAGGTACTCAAGGGTCTGGAAGCGGTGCGCCGCCGCCCGGGCATGTACGTCGGGGGCACAGACGTGAAGGCGTTCCACCACCTGACCAACGAGATCGTCGATAACTCCATCGACGAAGCCCTGGCCGGGCGCTGCGACCGCATTGAGGTCATCATCCACGCCGATGGCAGCGTCAGCGTCGCCGATAACGGCTACGGCATCCCCGTGGCCGAGCACCCGACAGAGAAGGTATCAGCCCTGCAACTGGTTCACACCAGCCTGCACTCCGGCGGTAAGTTCGACAACGCCGCGTATAAGGTCTCCGGCGGCCTCCATGGCGTCGGCGCGGCGGCGGTCAACGCCCTGTCGGAGTGGATGGAGGTCGAGGTTAAGCGCGACGGCGCGGTCTGGAAGCAGCGCTATGAGCGCGGTATACCCATGACACCCGTCCAGCGCCTGCGCGACCTCAAAAAAGGCGAGGACACGGGCACAACGACGACCTTTAAGGCCGATGAGACGATCTTCGTCGAAGACCACGAGTACCGCTTCGACATGTTCGCTAATCGCTTCCGCGAGATGGCCTTCGTCACCAGCGGCGTCTTCATTCGCCTGAGCGATGAGCGCGTCTCGCCGGCGCGCGAGATGAGCTTCTACTTCGAGGGCGGCGTGCGCTCGTTCGTGCGCTATCTGAACCGCAACCGCAAGACCCTCCACGAACCCGTCCACGTGCGCAAGGAGTTGGACAACGTCGATGTCGAGGTGGCCGTGCAGTACACCGATGGCGTAGCCATCTCCGAGTACGCCTTCGCCAACACCATCAACACGCCCGACGGCGGCACACATCTGACCGGCGCGCGCACGGCCCTGACGCGCGTCATCAATAACTACGCTCGCAAGAACAATTTCCTGAAGGAGAAAGACAAGAACTTCTCCTCCGACGACACGCGCGAGGGCGTGACCCTCGTCGTCAGCGTGAAGCACCCCGACCCGCAGTTCGAGAGCCAGACGAAGGTCAAGCTGATGAACGCCGAGGTGGCCGGCCTGGTCTCGGCCGTGCTGGGCGAGGCGCTGGCCAACTTCCTGGACGAGAACCCGCGCGAGGCCAAGCGCATCATCGACCGCTGCCTGACCTCCTCGCGCGCCCGCGACGCGGCCAAGGCCGCCCGCGAACTGGTCATGCGCAAGAGCGCGCTGGAAAGCCTGACGCTGCCCGGCAAGCTGGCCGACTGCTCCGAGCGCGACCCATCGCGCTGCGAACTCTACATCGTCGAGGGCGAGAGCGCCGGCGGCACGGCCAAGCAGGGCCGCGACCGCCACTTTCAGGCTATCCTGCCCCTGCGCGGCAAGATCCTCAACACCGAGCGCGCCCGGCTGGACAAAATCCTGGGCAACAACGAGGTCAAGGCGCTCATCTCGGCCCTGGGCACGGGCATCGGCGAGTCGTTCGACCTGGGCAACCTGCGCTACGGCCGGACGATCATCATGACCGACGCCGACGTGGACGGCAGCCACATCCGCACGCTGCTGCTGACTTTCTTCTTCCGCTACATGCCGTCGCTGATCGAGAACGGCCACCTCTACATCGCCCAGCCGCCGCTCTACGCCGTCAAGCACGGCAAGGAACTGCTCTACGCCTACACCGAGGGCGAGCGCGAAACGCTGATGAAGCGGCTGAATGGCGAGAAGTATAGCGTCCAGCGTTACAAGGGTCTGGGCGAGATGAACGCCGAGCAGCTCTGGGAGACGACGATGGACCCCAACGTGCGCACGCTGCTGCAAGTGACCATCGAGGATGCCGTCGTCGCCGACCGGACGTTCGACATGCTCATGGGCGACGAAGTAGCCCCGCGGCGGCGGTTTATTACGACGCATGCGAGCGAGGTGAGGAACCTCGACGTGTAGTGCAGTGACGAGTGACGAGCGACAAGTGACGAGTTTAGAGGGATTGGAAACCGGTTTCCTGAGCGCAGTCCTTGCGTCGGAATCCGGTTTCTTTGTTTATTAGGCCTCTGAGGTTGGCGGCAAACCTCGGAGGTCTGGCGAGAAGCGATGAACGACACACCCACCTCCACGCCCCCACTACCTGACGCCCGCCGGGCGCGCCGGCGGTGGGCGGCCATTCTCCTGGCGATAGTCGCCGTCTTGCTGGTGTGCGCGGGGCCAACCTGAGCGGGGCCAACCTGTTCCTGGCCGGCTGGACAATCGAACAACTGGAGCAGGTCATAGACATCACCGGATGCATAATGCCGGACGGAAGACGTTTGGCCCGTCCGGCAACGCCATTCAGCGAGGCTATAAAAGGCTGGACGTTTGAAGAGTGGAAGGCCCGCTAGACCTGACAGGTGTTCTGAGACCTGTGTGGGTTACTCCTCCCCCCGCCCAAACACCCCCTTGATCAGCAACAACACCCCAAACGACACCCCCACCAAA
>DAOSMQ010000167.1:0-5834 GCA_035372725.1 Promineifilum sp. (SeqCode) | reverse complement strand
TCGGCCGGACAATCCAGAGTCACCGTAAAGTCGATAGAAGCTCACGCAAAGTCGCCAAGGGGCAAAAGGCGCAAAGAAGAAACGGCCGATAATCAAGCCTCCTCCTGGCGCCCTTTGCTTACTTTGCGGCTTTGCGTGAGCGCTTCTTCCGCACCCTAGGCCGGTATCCAACTGAGCAACTCGATGTTGCGGGCCTCGAACTTGCCACCGGGGTGGCGTGACTCGGCCAGCTCGAACTGGAAGACGTGGTTGTAGCTGGGCAATTGCTGCGGGTCGATCTTGTCGGGCAGATTCGAGTCGTGGAAGTAGGCCGTCTCGTAAGGCGAATCGGGGTTCTGGGTGTCGGTCAGCCACAGGCGCGGCCCCATGACTCGCAGAAAGCGCATGAAGCCATAGTTGAGCTTGTGGAAGTAACACGTGCCGCGCACGATGGAGCCGAACGCCCCCCACTCTTCGGCGTCGGTCACCGGCGCGCCGCCGGCAACCGTCGGCACAAGGTTGGGGATGACGTAGCCGGACAGAAAGAGGTCGGCCTCGCGACGCAGCACGGTCGAGGCGTTGTCCAGGGCGACGACCTCCACCCGGCAGCCGCGGTTCTGGACGGCAGCGACGACGCGGGCGAAGTCGCCGTCGCCGGTGACCAGCAGCACGCGGTCGAGGTTCTCCGATTGCAGCAGCATGTCCACGGCCAGGTCGAGGTCAGCGTCGGCTTTGGCATAGCGCTTGCCACTCTCGTCCTCATACCAGTGGACTTCCTTGATAATGACCTTGTAGCCGAAGTCGCGTAGCAGGGCGTAGAAGCGATGGGTATTTTTGTCGTAGACGGCGTCGCTGCGCGCCCGGTCGGCGTCGAAGCTGACGTAGGCATTGAGACGGGCCAGTTCGGCCCCGTCGCGGCAGGCGAATTCGCGCAAAACGTCATAACGCATGCGGTAGCCGCCGTTGCGATACATGTTGGCAGTGTCGACGTAGACGCCGACGCGGGCAATGGAGCGATTGTCTTGCATCGTGTTTTGGGTCTGAGTGACGTTAAAGAATAAGATGATGCCGGCCGGCAGGGAAATGGGTCAGGCTCTATCAGGCTGCCCGCCGGAGGCGCATTATAGCGCAGAGAGAGCGGCAAGGCATTATCGGCGTCGCCGTCCCAGGGCTTTGCCTATTGACAGGGCCGCGCTGCTGTTCTATACTTGACTTTGTAAGTTCATTTAACTTACTAATTGCGCCCTCAGACAATGGATAAAGCGACCCGCAGCCAGACCCGCCACCACAATAGTCGTCTTGTCCTGAAGACGATCTACGACGCTGGCGAGATCAGCCGCGCCGAAATCGCCCGCCGCACCCGGCTCACCCGGCCGACCGTCTCTACACTGGCTAATGGCCTGCTGGAGAGCGGTCTGGTCGTCGAAACCGGCCCCGGCCCCTCGGCCGGCGGCAAGCGCCCCACCCTGCTATCGATCAACGAAGATGGCCCCTGCCTGCTCACGCTCGATCTGAGCGGCAACGATTACCGCGGCGCGCTGGTGACGCTGCGCGGCCGCGTCATCCGGCGGGCGGCTGTGCCCGCCGCGGCGCTGCGCGGCGAGGCGGCGCTGGCCTGCGTCTACCAGTTGGGCGACAAACTGCTGCCCACCGGCCCGCTGCTGGGCATCGGCGTGGCTACGCCTGGCCTGGTCGATCCCCACCGCGGTATTGTCCTGCGCGCCGTCAACCGCGACTGGACCAACGTGCCCCTGGGCCAACAGCTGGCGGAGCGCTATGAGTGCCCCGTCCACGTGGCCAACGACAGCCACATGGCCGCGTTGGCCGAATACACCTATGGCGACGCCCCCGACGGCGGCAACGTCATCGTCATTCGCGTCGGCCAGGGCGTCGGCGCGGGCATTATCCTGGGTGGCCGGCCGTTCTACGGTGACGGCTACGGCGCAGGCGAAATTGGCCACGTCGTCATCGATCCCGGCGGCGCGCTGTGCAGTTGCGGCAACCGCGGCTGCCTGGAGACAACCAGCAGCATCCCGGCGATGCTGCGCGCGGTGGCGGCGGCCGACCGCCGCGGCTCGCCCCTGGCCGGTGACGCGCCGCTCACATGGGCGCGCTTCGCCGCCGCGGTGGCCGCCCACGACCCCGTGGCTGTCGATGTCGCCGTCCGCGCCGGCGGCCTGCTGGGCGCGGCCGTGGCCCAACTCGTCGGCGCTTATAACATCCATCACATGGTGTTGGCCGGGCGCATCGCCGATCTGGGCGACGTGTTGCTCGACGCCGCCGTGGCCGAGATGCACCAGCGCGCCCTGCCGGCCATGGCCGCGGCCACAACCGTGCGCTATCCGTCGCTGGCCGCCACGCAACTGCCCGACCTGATCGCCCTGGGTTGCTCGGCGCTGGTGTTGCAGCGCGAGTTGAGGATCCTGTGATGGTGCGCGTGGGCCTGGACATCGGCGGCACCAAGACGGCCGCGCTGGTCGTTGACGCGACCGGGCGCACGCTCAGCCTCGTCCAGCGGCCGACGGCCGTTGGCCGTCCTGAACGGCTGGTAGAGGGCATCGTCGCCACGCTTGACCACGCTCTGGACGCTGCCGGCGTAGCCCGCGCGGACGTGGCCGCCGTCGGCGTCGGCGTGCCCGGCCAGGTGGATCCCGACAGCGGCACAGTCAAACTGGCCGTTAACCTGAACCTCCACGAGCCGTTCCCGCTGGCCGGCGCGCTGGCGACGGCGCTGCGGACACCGGTGACACTGGAGAACGACGTCCGCGCCGCGGCCTGGGGCGCATTCCATTGGGCCAGCGCGAGCCGGCCGCTGACGAGCCTGGCTTACCTGAGCATCGGCACGGGTATTGCCGCGGGTCTGGTGCTAGACGGACGGCTCTACCGCGGCGCGCACGGCATGGCCGGCGAGATCGGCCACATCCCCGTAGACCCGGCCGGGCCGCGCTGCGTCTGTGGCGGCTATGGCTGCCTGGAAGTTTTCGCCGCCGGACCGGCCATCGCCGCGCAGGCCGCGGCCGTCTTCCCCGCCGGCACGCCAGCGCCCGACACACAGCAGGTCTATGCTCTGGCCGCCACGGGCGACCCCCTGGCCGGGCCGGTCGTTGCTCGCACGGCCACCTACCTGGCGCGGGCGGTCTACCTGTTGGTGCTGACCTATGACATCGAGTGTGTGGTGCTGGGTGGCGGCGTCTCCCGGTCGGGCGGGGCATTCGAGCGCCCGTTGCGCCAGGCTCTGGCGGGCCTGCGGGCCGATTCGCCCCTGGCCAAGAGCATGTTACCCGACGAAAAAATAGTCGTTTTGCCCGGCGATTTCAACGCCGGCGCGGTCGGCGCGGTTTACCTGGCCGACCATAGCAGCATCACGAGTAGGAGGTGAACCGTCAGAAGATGCGATTCTTGCCCAAGTGGATCAAGTTGCAGCAGCACAAGAGAAAGTCTGTCACATTTCAATCGGAGGAAAGAATGAAACGCATAGTCTTTGGTGTAGTCCTGATCGCCCTGGTCGCCCTGCTGGTGGCCTGTAGCCCCGGCACGGCCGAGCAGCTCGCGCCGACGCTGGAAGCCGCGGCCGAGCAACTGGCCCCGACCGTCCAGGCGGCGGCCACTGAGCTGGCCCCGACCGTCCAGGCGGCGGCCACTGAACTGGCCCCGACTCTGGAAGCCGTAGCCACCGAAGTCGCCCCAACCCTTGAGGCCGTGGCGACCGAAGTCTCTGGCGGCGAGACGGCCGAGGGCAGCTTCCTGGAGCGCGCCCGCGCTGGCGAGTTTAGCGGCACAACCGTGAGCATGCTCGGCACGATGGTGGATGAGGAAGCGGCCAAAATGGACGCCGCCGTAGCGCCGTTCGAGGAGCAAACCGGTATCGACGTCGTCTATGAGGGTTCCAAGGAATTCGAGACGCAGATCAACGTCGCCGTTGACGCTGGCGCGCCGCCCGACATCGCCAACATCTCCCAACCGGCTATGGCCCAGCGCTTCGCCGCCGCGGGCGAACTGGTGGACATCAGCAGCTTCCTGCCGCGCGAGAAGCTGCAAGAGACCTACATCGACAGCTGGCTCGATATGGCCACCATGCCCGGCCCTGATGGCAATGACATCATTGCCGGCGTCTGGCACCGCGCCGCGGTCAAGAGCATGGTCTTCTATCCCAAGGCCGCCTTCGACGCCGCCGGCTACGAAGTACCGGAGACGTGGGACGAGATGATGGCCCTGACGCAGCAGATCGCCGACGACGGCGACACGGCCTGGTGCATCGGCATCGAGTCCGGCGCGGCCACCGGTTGGGTGGCTACGGACTGGATGGAGAACATCATGCTGCGCACCACGTCGCTGGAGAACTACGACAAGTGGGTCACCGGCGAACTGCCCTTCGCCTCGCCAGAGGTGAAGAACGCCGCCGAGATCATGGGCGACATCTGGCTCAACCCGGACTACGTCTATGGCGGCGTGCCGTCCATCGTCTCGACCTTCATCGGCGACTCCCCCCTGCCCATGTTCCAGGATCCGCCCGGCTGCTGGTTCCACTCGCAGGCGGCCTGGATCACCGGTTTCTTCGGCGATGACACCCTCGTCGCTGGCAAAGACTACGACTTTTTCTACCTGCCGCCCATTGATGAGAGCCTCGGCCGCCCGGCCCTGGTCGCCGGCGACATGATGGTCATGTTCAACGACCGGCCCGAAGTGCGCGCCCTGATGGAGTTCTTCAGCAAGGGCGAGGGCGTCGAGCAGTGGGTCCGCCAGGGTGGCGCGCTGTCGCCCCACAAGGACGCCAGCCTCGACTGGTATGAGAACACCGTCGACCGCAAGGTGGCCGAGTTGCTGGCCAACGCCACCAGCGTGCGCTTCGACGCTTCTGACCTGATGCCGGCCGAAGTGGGTTCCGGCTCCTTCTGGAAGGCCATGACCGACTGGATCAGCGGCTCGACCGACCTGGACACCGCCCTGGCCGAGATCGACGCCTCCTGGCCACAGGATTAGTTACAACTGTCCATGATGAAAATGGGCCGCACTCGGGTGCGGCCCGTTTTCTTCTACGGCTGAAGAGCGCGAGGCGACCATGCTCGCTATCCGACACGCCACCCTCCTGACGCCCGCGGCCACTCTGGCCGACGCCACTGTGCTGGTCGATGGCGCTCGCGTCGTCGCCGCCGGTGGGCCGGAGTTGGCCGTCCCGGCCGGAGCGGCCGTCCGCGACGCCGCCGGGCTGCTGCTCGCGCCGGGCTTCATCGACCTGCAGGTCAACGGCGGCTTCGGGCTGGACTTCACCGCCGACCCGGAGACCATCTGGGATGTGGCCGCCGCCCTGCCGCGCTTCGGCGTCACGGCCTTCCTGCCGACGGTCATCACCTCGCCGCCGGCCACGCCGCAGACAGCGCAGCGCGTCCTGGCCGGTGGGCCGCCGGCCGGTGGGCCGGGGCCCGCCCTTTAGGTCTACACCTGGGGGACCGTTTCTTAACCCCGGCAAGAAGGGCGCCCACAACCCGGCCTACCTGCGCCAGCCCTCGGCCGCCGGACTGGGGGACTGGTCGCCGGCGACGGGTGTACGCCTGGTGACACTGGCCCCGGAGCTACCCTGGGCGCGCCAGGCCATTGCCGCGCTGGCGGGGCGGGGCGTCGTCGTCAGCGCCGGCCACTCGCTGGCGACCTTCGACGAGGCCGCCGCCGGCTTCGACAGCGGCGCGCGCTATACCACCCACCTCTTCAACGCCATGCCCACCCTCCACCACCGCGAGCCGGGCCTGGCCGCCGCGGCGCTGGCTGATCCCCGCGTCGTCGTCGGCCTCATCCCCGATGGGTTGCACGTCCACCCGGCGCTGGTGCGGCTGGTGTGGCAACTGCTCGGCCCCGACCGG
>DAOSMQ010000166.1:0-5839 GCA_035372725.1 Promineifilum sp. (SeqCode) | reverse complement strand
CCCTGCTCCCCTGCTCCCCTGCTCCCCCGCTCGGCTGCCTCTTCCCTACCAGCCGGCGGCGCAACGGTTCCTGCACCGCCAGCAGCAGCGACGCCGTCAGAATGAGAAACGGGACGAGCTGTCGAAAGAGCTTCTCGTCGGTGCGCAACAGCAGCAACCCGCCAACCAGGCCGCCCAGCGCCGCCGGCAACAGCAACCACAGCCGCCGCCGCTGCGACAGGACCTCCTCCTTCTGGGCGAAGGTCGCCCCCAGATAGCCCGGCAGCAGGGCGACGGTGTTGGTGACGTTGGCGCTGACGGCCGGGATGCCCATCGCCGTCAGGGCCGGAAAGGTGATGAGCGTGCCGCCGCCGGCCAGCGCGTTAATGGCCCCGGCGGCCACAGCAGCCAGGGCGACGGCCAGGTATTCGAGTGGTTCTAATGGCATGAAAGGAGTTATCGCCGCTGCTTAGAGATCGGTCAAGTAACGTATGATGGCCTCGGCCGAGTCGAGGGCCAGCGCTTCGGCGGCGATGCGCTGGGCGTCGGCCAGCGAGACGCGCCGCACGGCCGCCTTGACCGCCGGGATAGCCGGAGCGCTCATGCTCAGCTCGTCCAGCCCCAGCCCGACCAGCAGGGGCGTGGCCAGCGGATTGCCGGCCAGTTCGCCGCACATGCCCACCCAGATGCCGGCGGCATGGTCACGGCGGCCGTGGGCCGCCGCGACCACGTCGCGCACCATGCGCAGCACCGACGGCTGGAAGGCGTTGGCCAGCCCGGCCACGCGCGGGTTGCCCCGGTCGGCGGCCATCACATACTGCGTCAGGTCGTTGGTGCCAATGCTGAAGAAGTCCACCTCGCGCGCCAACTGGTCGGCCACGGCCACGGCCGAGGGCACCTCGATCATGATGCCCACCTCCATGCCCTCGTCGAAGGGTACGCCCGCGGCGCGCAGATCGTCCTGCGCCGTGCGCAACATGGCCCGCGCGGCGCGCACCTCGGCCGGCGTGCCGATCATCGGCAGCATCAGCTTGACGTTGCGCCGCGCGCCGGCCGAGGCGCGCAGGATAGCCCGCAACTGAGGCATGAACACGTCCGGCCGCTCCAGGCAGAAGCGAATGGCCCGCCAGCCCAGGAAGGGGTTGGCCTCCTCGCCCAGGTCGAGATAGGGCAGCGGTTTGTCGCCGCCAACGTCCAGGGTACGGATGATGAGCGGCCGGTCGCCGGCCGCCGCCGCGGCGCGGGCATAGGCGTCGAACTGCTCCGCCTCCGTCGGCGCGGCGACGCGGCCCATGAACAGGAACTCGGTGCGAAACAGGCCCACGCCCTCCGCGCCGAACTCCAGCGCCGGGGCGACGTCGTTGGGGCTGCCGACGTTGGCGGCGATCTCCACACGGCGGCCGTCGCTGGTGACAGCCGCGCCCTGGCCGGCGGCCTTGGCCTGTCGCTGCCCGGCCAGCCACGCCTCGCGTCGCGCCGCCAGCGCCGCCACCTGCTCGTCGTCTGGCCGCAGCCAGAGCAAGCCGGCGTCGCCATCGACGGCCACGCGCTGCCCTTCGCCTACGCTCCAGACGCCATGCCCCAGGCCAACGACCGCGGGAATGCCCAGCGCGCGGGCCAGGATGGCACTGTGGGCGGTGGCCCCGCCCAGCTCGGTGCAGAGGGCCAGCACGCGCTCGCGGTCGAGGCGGGCCGTGTCCGACGGCGTCAGGTCGCCGGCGATGAGGATCGCCGGCGCGGCAAAGTCGAGCGACGGCGGTTCGACGCCCATGAGCCGGCGCAGCACCCGCTGGGCCACGTCCTCGATGTCAGCGGCGCGGGCCTGCATGTAGTCGTCGGCCATGCCGCGATAGGTGGCGGCCATGGCCGCTGTCTCCTGCTGCCAGGCCGCCTCGGCGTTGATCTTCTCGCCGTAGATGCGGTTGCGCGTGGCCTCAACCAGGGCTGGGTCTTGCAGGAACAGCAGGTGGGCCTCAAAGATAGCCGCCTCGGCCGCGCCCACCTGGCCCACCGCCTGCCGGTGCAGAGCGTCGATCTCGCCCCGAGCCGCGGCCACAGCCTCTTGCAACCGCAGCCACTCATCGGCGGTATCCTCGATGGCGCGGGCGACCACCTCCGGCAACCGCGGCCGGTAGAGCGCCACCGGCCCAACGGCCACGCCGGGCGAGGCAGAGATGCCTTTTAGTAAGCCAGTATTCAGTAAGTCAGCGGGCAGTAGGTCAGTCGGACGACTGGGGCTTCCTGCCCCCTGCTCCTCGGCCCCCCCGCTCCCCTGCTCCTCCGCCCTGTCGCCAAAGTTGTCGTCGGCCAGGGCTTGCAGCGCGGCCAGCGCGGCGGCGGCGTCCGGGCCAGCGGCGCTGACGGCGATCTCGTCTCCCTGGCGCACGCCCAGCGTGGCCACCTGGTTAATGCTCTTGGCGTTGGCGTCGTGGCCGTTGTGGCTCAGCCGGACGTCGGCGGCAAAGCGGCCGGCCGTGCTGACAAGGCGCGCCGCCGGGCGGGCATGCAGGCCCAGCCGGTTGCGCACGGTCAGGACAATCTGTTCGGCCGCGGCCGGCAGCGCCGGCGCTGCCGGCGGCGGCCCAGCCGGCCGGCCGCCCATCTGGGCGATCTTGACGGCCAGAGCGCTTTCGGCCTCGGCCATGACCTGCTCGACCGGCGCGCCGAGCGAGGCCTGCACCGCCGCGGCCAGCGCCCCCTCCACCAGTGGCGCCTGGCAAAGGTGGACGCGCGGCCGGCGCTCGTCGTCCAGGAACTCCAGGGCCACCTCCGTGCTCAGCAGGGCGCTGCCCAGGTCGATCAGGATAACCACACCCTCATCGCTGTAGACTTCTTCAATGGCCGCCAGCACTTTCATGGCGTCGGTGCCAATGGGGGCGTCGGGATCGTCAATGCCACCCGCGGCGGCCATGCGCACAGCCCCCTGGGCCATCTGCCCGGCGAACTCAAGCACGCCCTCGGCCAGTTGAGCGCTATGGGAGACGAAGACCAGACCAACCATCTTTGCACTCCGGGCAACCTTCAACCTCATACACCTCGGCCAGGGCTGCCTCAGTCAGCGCCTCGACCGGCCCAGCCCGAAAGCCGGTCGCGCCACAGCGACAGGCGTACCAGCCCACAGCCACACGCTCATAGGGCTGCGCCGGCGCGCTCAGGTCGATGCACTCGACGCCCATGCGCCAGCGCGCGTTGGTAATCAGCCAGCGGCAGCCTGTTGCCGCCAGCTTGCGGCCGTAGAGCGCGAAGTGAGCGTGGGCGCAGTGGCGCATCAGCAGCACAGCCGCGTCCAGGCTGGGCGGGAAAGGCCAGTCGCGGGCATCGGCGCAGACGGCGCGCACGTTGCCCACGTCGCCAGGCCACGCGGCTGCCCCGGCCAACAGCTCCGGCCGCCGCTCGACAGCATAGACCAGCCGCGCCCGCGCCGCCAACCGCCGCGCGAAGCGCAGATCGCCCGCGCCGATGTCAAGAACGACCGCGCCGGGCGGCACATAAGCCAGCGCCCGCGCATACGTCTCCTCATCATAGGGCGCCCAGCGCGCCTCCCACGTCGCGTCACTCCCCAACCGAGTCGCCATTGCTGCCCCAACCGGACGGCGACGCCGTCATCTTCTCAACATGAAGTAACTGACGACGAAGTAGCCCAGGATCGCCACCGCGGCCACCGTCGCCCACAGATAGGCGACACTGCCACTGCGCGGCAACATAAACCACAGCACGAAGATGAACATCAGCACAGTGATCAGCGCCGTGCGAATCCAGTACCAGCGCCAGTTGGTCTGTGGGGGGGGCGGGGGAGCGGCTTGTTTCTTGGCCATTACGCCCCCGCCGCCCGTTGCAAGGCCAGAGCCAGCCACAGGCCATAGCCGATGGCCACCGCGCCGATGGCCACCAGCACCCAGTTGATGACCTTCACAGTAGCCGCCGGCGGCCGCAGGTCGAGCACAATGGCCCGCGCCCCCAACAGGGCGTGGATAGTGGCGATGATGACGAAGACCACTTCAATGATGAAAACGAACGGGTTGGCCACGTAGTCCAGCACCTGCTGGTAGTCGCGCAAGCCACCCTCGACGATGAAATGATGGGCGATCATGTGCGCGCCCAGAATGAAGACCAGCAGCAGGCCGGTAAACGCCTGGACGAGCCAGAGCGAGCCGGAGCGGTCGCGCCGGGTGGCCATCTCCTCTAATGTACGTCGTGACATCGAGCTTTGCATGATAGCGCCTCCTACCCGACGAAGATCAACGCCGCGCCGACAACGAACAGCACCAGAGCGAGACCCACCAGCACGTAGAACATCGTCTTGTGCTGCGTGTGGCCGACGCCCATGCCCACCAGGGCCACGCGGATGCCGTTGGCCATGTGGTAGACAACGCCGAACAGAAGTACCACGTCGAGCAGCAAGAAGAACGGACTCCTGGCCACGGCCAGAAACCGGTTCCAGCTCTCCGGCCCGCCCAACAGCATGCTCAGCACAGCCAGGTGCAGGAACAGGTAGACCGTCAGGCCGATGGCCGTCAGGCGGTTGAGGGCGAAGGCCAGCGTGCTCAGGCTCCGGCCGCGCACGTCGAACCAGGACCGCAGCGGCGCTTTGGGCCGCACAGGGTCGGTTGTGGGCTGGATGTCATCCATGTGTCCTCCCAAGTAATCAGGAATTACGAATTAGGAATGCAGAGTGCTCTGTGGTGTGTAACTCTTAATTCCTAATTATCTTCCGAACAGCCGCCGGAACTTGCGTTTGGTCAATTCGCGTCGCAGCGACATAATCTTGTCGCCGGGGAAGACGCCCGACGGGCAAGCCTCGTTGCATTCATAGGCCACGTGGCAGCGCCAGCAGCCGTTCTGGCTATCGACCCAGTCGAGCAAGGGACGCGAGTCCAACCCACGCGGCTCCTCGACGACGCGCCAGGCCGCGGCCAGCGCCGCCGGGCCGAGGTAGGTCGGGTCGGTGCCCATGATCGGGCAGGCCGAGACGCACAGGTTGCACTCGATGCAGTTCTCGCAGCGCATGTACGTCTCCAACCCCTCGGCCACCTCGGCCTCCTCCAGGTACTCGCTCTCGCGGATGAACGGCATCCCGGCGGAGTTGAAACGGTCGTAGAATGGCTCCATATCGACGACCAGGTCGCTAATGACCGGCATATTGCGCATGGGTTCGACGACGACGGTCGGCGTGCCCAGGTCGAATACCTTGACAACGCAGGCCAGCTCCTCGCGGCCGTTAATGCGCATGCCGCACGTGCCGCAACTGGCGTGGTGGCAGGAGTGGCGCAGGATCAGCGTGCCATCCTGGTCGCGGCGGATGTCTTGCAGGGCAACCAGCACAGTCGTATTCTCGTTGCAACGGGAGGTGAAGGTCTGGTAGGTTGGCGCGGCCCCGCCCTGCTTATAGCGAAAGACCTTGAATTCGATATCTCGTTCCGTCATGGCACTCTCAGAAATTAGGAATTAGGAGTTACGAATCAGGAATTCAGAACGCTTCGGGGGGTGCGCCGCCGTCTGCCGCTCTCTCTTCGATTCCTCATTCTATATTCCTCGTTCGTAATTAGACGTAGTAAGCCGTATGCGGCAGCAGCACGTAGTCGCGCGTCGGGCAGGGCACGGGGAAGCCCACCTTCTGGCAAACGATGTTGGCCGTTGTTTCGGCCATGCCGCGCAAGGTTGTCGCCTTGCCGCCGGTGATGGTGACAAAGCCCTCAACGCCTTCATCGATGTGGTCGAAGCACTTGAAGGTGCGGCTCAACTCGCGGCCGGTGTCGGCCCCGCGCGGGCCAATGAGCGGCCGGGCCGCCGACCAGGCCGCGCGGAACTTGGCCGTGCGCACCGCCGGCACCAGCTCTGAGCCGTACTTGATCATCATCTG
>DAOSMQ010000165.1:0-5843 GCA_035372725.1 Promineifilum sp. (SeqCode) | reverse complement strand
AGCCGGGGGGCGGGGGGGCGGGGGGGCGGGGGAGAAGAGAGGGAGACACGGCGACGTTGGGCCAGGGCGGCGCAGCCCAGCGCGCCGGCGATGGCCAGGACGACGATGGCCAGCCAGACCCAGTAGACCCAGGCCGGCGGCCGGAGGTTGAACCAGCCGAAGACGCCCACCAGCGACAGGGCCAGCCCCTGCCACTCGCCCAGCGCCTGCCCCAGCGTGTAGCCCCGGTCGCCGCCGGCGATGGCGATGAAGGGGGCTGTGGCCGTCCAGTCGCCATAGAGAGCAGCGTTGCGCGCCCACAGCGGCGCGGCCAGCAGCAGCGCCGGCCCTGCCACCAGCAGCGCCGTGCGGAGGAATTCACGCGGCCGGCCGTCCCGCAGGGCCAGCAGCGCCAGAAAGCCGAGGCTATAGACCAGCAAGGCGATGCCCGCGTTCTTGGTCAGCGCCGCCAGGCCGATCGTGATGCCCAGCAGAAGCTCACGCCAAGGACGCGAAGGGGGCAAAGGACGCAAAAAGAGGCCTCTTCTTGGCGTTCTTGGCTCCCTTGGCGTCCTTTGCGTGAGCTCCTCCCCCACCGGCGCGCGCCACAGGCCGATGAGTTGGTAGAGGGCCAGGCTGCACAGGAAGGTGATCAGCGCGTCGTTGGTGATCGAGGCGTGGATGAAGTTGAATTGCGGCAGGAAGGCCACCAGCGCCGGGGCCATCAGCACGCGCGTGCGGCTGTCCGGCCAGAGGCGGCGGGCGCTGCCGTAAATGGCCAGCAGCGTGCCCAGCCCCAGCAGCGTCGAGAAGACGCGCAACACGTGGCCGGCCAGCACGTACCCCTGCCACGGCCAGCGCTCCTCCGGCGGATGCACCATGCGGTTGACGTTGTTCAGCGCCGAGGCGTCGCCGATCCAGGCGAACGGGTTGAGCCAGACGGCCTCGCGCGCGCCACCAGTGTCGATGGGAGCAATGAGGGCCGCGCCGAGCAGGTAGTAGAGCGGCGGTTGGGCGGCCTCCTGCCCCAGCCACTCGTCCGGCGGCGTCTCCACGCGCGGCAGCCGGCCGGTGCGGGCGATGGACTCGGCCGTGAAGAAGTGCCAGTGCTCGTCCGGCGCTTCGAAGAGCGGGTTGACCGCGCCATAGGCCAGGGTGACGACGAGATAGCCCAACAGGATGAGGGCGAGCAAGCGGCGTTCGCGGGTCATGGCGTGGCCTCCGGCGCGGTGACGACGACCTGACCGGCCACGACCGGCTGCCCGACGACGGCGTCACTGTCCAGCAGCGTCCAGCGCAGCCGGTAGCGGCCGGGCGGCGTCTCCGGCCGGAAGTAGAGGCTGGTGACCTCGCGCAGCAGCGCCCCGGCCGGAACCTCGCCCAGCCACGGCGCGCCGGGCCGCGTCTCCTGCGCCCGCAGCGCCGCGCCGCTCCGGTCGATGACCTCCAGCCGGTAGCGCAGCGCCGTCAGGTCAATGCCCGCCGGGCCGGCGCGCCAGAACAGCGTCAGGGGCAGGTTGTTGCCGGCGGCGGCGTGGTCGTCCCACGGCTCGACCGCCGCCAGAGCCAGCCCGTTGGGCCACGTGGCCGCCGGCCGGCGACCCAGCACAGCCAGGTCGGTGCGGGCGAACAGCGCTTCCGGCGCGGCTGGCCACGCCGTCGTCGGCTCGACCGTCACCGCGCCTAACGCCGCGGCCGGCTGCCCCGCCGGCCCGACGGCCAGGGCGTACTCACCCGGCGGCAGGCCCGGCGGCAAAGGCAGGTCATAGCTGAAACGGTTATCGGCGGCGTCCCAGGGCGCGCCCGGCCGCCGCAGCGGATGGGCGCGGCGGACGTACTCGGCCCCGTCCGGCCCCACCAGCGTGAAGACCAGTTGCGCCCCGTCCGGCGGCGCGTCGCCCTGCCACCACAGATCGACCCACAGCGCCGGCAGCGCCAGCGGCGACCGGTCAATGGCGGCGTGGGCCAACGCGGGCAGGCCAGCCCACTGGCCGCTGGCCGCTGACCACTGACCATTGAACGCCGTCGCGTAGCCGAGCACCCGCGCCTCGGTCGTGCGCGCCGGGAAGAGGCGGTCAGCGACCTCCAGCAGGTTGTCGTCGAGCCAGGCGCGGATGAGGCCGTCGTCGTCGCGGTTGTCGGTCGGCGGGTCGGTGACCAACCACAGCCGGTCATAGGTCGCCGCCAGCGCGGCCAGCTCCGGCTCCTGCCCGGTGGCCACTTGCGGGTAGGCCGGCAGCGCCGTAACGGCCAGATCGCCGCGCAGCCGATAATGTTCGTGCAGCGGCAGCAGGACGGCGTTGTTGTAGACGATGGCGTCGTTGCCGCCGGCGCGCGTCTCGATGAAGCGGACGAGAGCGCGGAAGTCGTCCTTGGCGTAGGCCGGGTCGGTGTAGAGGGCCAGCAACGACAGCGCCGCGCCGAGGAGCACCAGCACCAACGGCACGAGAGCCAGCGGCTTGTAGGGCGATTTGGCAAATCGCCCCCAGATCGCCCAGATACCCAGGCCGACCAGCAGCAGGAAGGCCGGGCTGGCGGCCATGATGTGGCGCACACCCTGGTACATCGGCTTGAAGAGCGCCGAGCCAAGCATCAGGCCGAGCACGGGGGCCAGCAGCCAGACGAGCAGGAAGGCCGGCCGTAGAAGAGCGGGGGAGCGGGGGAGCGGGGGAGCGGGGGAGAGGCCGCCGTCGCCCCCTGGGCGAGGGCTGTGGAGGGGGCAACCGGCCACCCAAACGCCCAGCAGCAGCAGCGCCAGCGCCAGCCCGTTGAGCAGGATGATGACCGGCCGGCCGAAATCGACCGTCAGCCCCAGGTTGAAAAAGCGCACCACGTCTTGCAACATCGTCAGCGGCGAGACCGGAAAATAGTTGGCCTCGGCCCCGCTGCGGAGGCGCGGCAACGTGTAGGGGATGAGCGGGATAGCCGCCAGCGCGGCGACGACCAGCGCGCCGATAATCAGCCACCGCCACCCCGCCCGCCACAGCAACCACGCCCAGAAGAGCGCCTGCGCGGCGACGAGAAAGACGGCGGTGTAATGCGTATAGACGGCCAGCGCGGCCAGGATGATGTAAGTCAGCAGATGACGAAAAAGTGGATGCTCACGCCAAGACGCCAAGAACGCCAAGGCAAAAGGATTCTTCTTTGCGTCTTTGCGTCTTTGCGTGAGCCCCTTTTCTTCCCTCAGCGCGCGCCACAGGACGATGCTCATCCCCGTCGCCAGCAGGACGAGTAGGGTGTACATGCGCGCTTCCTGGCTGTAATAGACTTGCAGCGGGTTGACTGTGGCCAGCAGAGCAACGAGGAGGCCGAGGGTGATGGCCGGCCCTCCCGTTGCCGTCCCTCTCCCCAGGGGCGAGGGGGTCTGGGAGGACAACAACGCGCGGCCGAACTGGTAGAGCAACGGAATGAGCAGCACGCCAAACAACACCGACGGATAGCGAAAGGCGAAGTCCGACAGACCGAACAGCCGGCGCGTGACGGCGATGATCAGGTAGTACAGCGGCGGGTGCGTGTCGGTCGTCACCACGCCCTGGATGACGATCTCGTTGCGCAGAATCTGGGCCAGCGGATAGCCGGAGCGCGCCGGCGTCAGCCCCTCGTCGGTCCAGAAGCTGAAGGCGTCGAGGTTGTGGACGCGCAGCCAGGTGCCCAATAGGAGGAGGGCAAGGAGGAGGACGAGCGGGGCAAGCGGTTTAGAAACCAAGTTTCTTCTGAGAAACTCGGTTTCTACGCTGTGGGCAACCATAACGGTAGATTCTAGCGCGTGCCGGCGCGATCGGCACGCGGGCATCGTGGCGCGATTCTCCGAATCGCTCTGCGAAAGAACGCGATTCGGAGAATCGCGCCACGCGCGAGCGCTCTGCGAAAGAACGCGATTCAGAGAATCGCGCCACGCACGAGCGTGGGGGAAGCGATGGGCGGGCAATGGGCAGGCGTTGCCCGCTTGCGCTATGATGGCTTCATCGATAGCGGCGCGGCAGCATTGGCCGCGCCCGGAGGGTTGAGCGATGTTCCCGCTGCGGCGCGCGTCCATTGCCTTTCTTGGTGCTCTCGTTCTCGCCTGGGCCTTGCTGGCCGCGTGTCGTTCGGGGACGGAATCGCCGCCGGCGTTGGAACCGGCGGCCGTAGCGACTGTGGTCACGCCCCCAGCGAACACACCAGAGTCATTGGCCGCCGCACCCGCCGTAGCGACGGCGACGCCCACCATCGCGCCGACCTCAACCACTCTCAATTCCACGCCGACAACCACCCCAACTTCCCCGCTGCCTTCGCCAACACGCGGCGACGAACAGGAGCACGGCCGGTACATGACGCCGGAGCCACCCCTGCCCACGCGCACCGCCCGGCCCGGCCCGCTTACGCCGCCATTGACGCCCGTCCCCTGCCCGACGCGCGCGGCGGATGAGTATGTGCCCCTGATGTGGGAACGGTCGGTGGCATTACCGCTGGACATCTCCTTGGCCAACGCCCACTACGCCTTCCTGCCGCCCCACGACTTCTTTATTGGGGTGGAGAACCGGATCGGCTACGTCAGGCTGGATGAGCCGGCGCGGATGACCAGTGACCCTTTCAGCATTTTCGTGTATGGTTTCGCGGAGATAGTCGAGTTGCCGCCCATTACCGACATTGAGGCGCAGGCTGACAGCCTGCTCTACTTGACCGGCGGTTCGCAGTTGACGGTCGTCCACACTGGCTATCTATGCTACCTCGCCCCGGTGGCGACAGCCGACTTCCCTTTTCCGGCGCAGGACGTGGAACTGGAGGGGGAGCGCGTCTACGTCGGCGGCTCCGATGGGCAGCAACTCCACGTGGCCGTGCTCGACCGGACGGCCCTGCCTGAAATCCGGCAACTAGCGGCGTTGACCTTCCCGGTTGGCGACTGGTCGGTGGTGGGGAAGCAACTGCTGACCGTTGATTCGGAAACGGCGGCGGTCACTGTCAGCGATGTGTTCGACCTGAGCGCCGTGACCACTCGCCAGGTTGCCGTGCCCTTCGACGCCCAGTGGAACGTGATGGGCCCGCCGCGGCTATTCGAGGATACACTCTGGCTGATGGTTTGGGATAAGGGGCTGATGACGGTCACCGGGCTGCTCGACGCGGAGCCGATGGTGCTATGGCGCGAATTTCACTCCTACTTCGCGATGGATTTCGTCACCATGCAAGAGACGCACACCTTTGTGGCCGATAATTGGTGCGATGCGGGTAATTGCGCTGCCTACGTCGACATTGCTGGTCGCAACCCGGAGGGCGAATTTGCCCAATTCTCGCTCTATCCCCACCACCCCGTCTTTCACTACCACGCGATCGGCAACAACATAGTTTGGGCCTTCTCCGACTACTCGCTGATCGTCATCGACCTGACTGCGCCGGCGGGGCAGGAGATTGTGCGGACGTATCCGTTGCGGGGGAGGCTGGATCAGTAGCGCGCCGTGAGCACCGAACCGAAGTCATGTAGCGCTAGAAGGCGACGGCTTGTTGATTGGGTCGTCTTCATTGCCGCCTCGCTCGCGTTGGCCGGTTGCGGCGAACGGCGGCCAGCGGCGGGCATGCGCGTGGCCTTCGATGGGGAGTATGGTCTTGTGGGCAGCCCAAGGGCGGGGGTGGGGCTGTGTTTGGGGTTGCGTTTTTGCAGTCGTTTGTGCGGTAGAGGGTCTTAATGTAACGCTAGGGAATAAATTCGTTCCTGTGCTGGAATTGTTCTTGAGTGGAGCTTAACCACAATTAGAAAAGCGCTTCTACGATTTGGCCAATTGAAGACCGCGGTCGAATCCACAGAATGCCGGAGATGGAGTGACCTTCTTCATAGTGGCGTGCCAAATGAGACGGCATTGTGCGCCGATTCTCTGTCACGAGAATGTAAG
>DAOSMQ010000164.1:0-5888 GCA_035372725.1 Promineifilum sp. (SeqCode) | reverse complement strand
TCCCGCGGCGCGCGCCACGCCGGCGACTTGTGGACGTGGACGACCTGCCACGCGCCATCGCGCCGCACCAGCACGCGGCTCTCGTTGTGGAGCGTGTGGCGGATGCCCGTCTCGCCGGCGACGGTCAGCATGAAGGTGTAGCTGACGATGGCCGTATCGCCATAGAGTTGGAGGCGCGGCTCCAGCAGGTCATAGCGGTAGTCCGCGCCCGCGCCCGCCCAACTGTGCTCGATCATGAAGAAGTGGAAGTCCAGCCCGTCCTGCCGGTGCGGGGCGACGAACCACTCGTAGAGCGACAGGTCGTCGCCGGTCGTCGCCCGGTAGGCCTCCACGTCGCGGCTGAAGATGCTGCGCAGGTGGCGATCGAGAAAAGTCCAAATCTCCTGTTCCGTGGTCATGTGTTGTCTCCTGGGTGAAGTAGGCGGAATCTAGCCCAAGACGACCGGGAAGGCCAAGTCTGGCGGGGGCATGGGTTGCGAAGCGATCACGCCAAACGCTCACGCCAAGGCGCAAAGGAAGCCAAGGACGCCAAGAAGAATAAGCGGCTTTCTTCCTTTGCGCCTTTGCTTCCTTTGCGGCTTTGCGTGAGCTGCCTGGCGTGAGTTCCTATTGACCTGGCAATGGCCCTGGCGGGCGGATTCGCCGGGCTGCCAGCGGCCGCTACAATTGGCGCTATGAGACGGCTCGGTTTCTCGCGGCCGGCGGGGGTGCTGTTGCTTCTGGGCGGCCTGGTGGTGGCCATCGCTGTCTGCGCGCTGGTGGCGCGGCTGGCGGACGTGCTGCCGGCGCTGGGCGGCGGCGCGCCGGCGGCCCCGGTGCGCTTGGCTGGCCTGCCCACGCCCGTCGTCACCCGGCCGGAGTGGACGAGCTACACCTACGCCGGGCCGGTGCGCGACCTGGCCCTGAGCGGCGGCCTGCTCTGGGCGGCCACCGACGGCGGCCTTGTCGTCTGGGACGGCGCGGGTAACGCGGCCCGCTTCACGACGGAGCACGGGCTGCCCGCCAACCGCGTCACCAGCCTGGTTATTGGCGCGGACGGGGCGATCTGGGCGGGCACGGTGGCGGGGCTGGGCCGCTACGACGGCCGCGTCTGGCAGACCTTCACCACGGCCGACGGCCTGCCCGCCGACGCCATCCGCGACCTGGCCGCCGACCGCGACGGCAACGTCTGGGCGGCCACGGCCGCCGGCCTGGCCCTCACGGACGGCAACGGCTGGCGCGTCACCGGCCGCGGCGGCCTCTTCGGGTCGCTGCCCAGCCAGGATGTCACCGCGCTGGCCGTGGACACGGCCAACCGGCTGTGGGTGGCCACGGCGGCCGGGCTGTCGCGGCTGGAGGGCCGCCGTTGGACGACTTTCACCGCCGCCGACGGCCTGCCGGTCGAGCCGATCCGGGCGCTGGCGGCGGGGGCGGGCGATGTCGTCTGGGGGATGACCGATGTAACCCTGGTGCGCGCCGACGGGAGCGTGTTCGCGCATTTCACCCCCGGCCTGACCGGCGAGGCGATGACGGCGACTTACACGGCTGTGGCCGCGGCCGCCGACGGCACGGTCTACCTGGCCATCGACCCCAACAACCGCGCCATCACCCGTTTCGACCCGGCGACGCTGGCCGAGGAGCGCCTCGACATAGCCCCGCGGCCGGTGGCGAGCGACACCCTCGGCGCGCTGCTTGTCGACGCGCAGGGCGCGCTTTGGGCCGGCGTGGGCGACACCCTGCGGCGCTACGCCGGCGACTGGACGACGCTGGCCGCGCCTTCCGACCTGCCCGCCCCGGCTCTGACCGCGCTGGCCTACGCCCATGGCAGCGTCTGGGCGGCCTCGGCCGGCGGCGTCACCCGGCTGGACGGCGGCGGGCAGACGTTCGGCGTGGCCGATGGCCTGGCGGGCGACGACGTGCGTGCCCTGGCCGTCGCCTCTGATGGAACGCTGTGGGCGGCCAGCGACACGCCGCTGCGCGGCCTGTCGCGCTATGGGCCGGACGGCTGGCAGACGGTGACCTGCCCCACGGCCGCGCCTCTCAGCGCCGACGTAAGCGACGCGGCGCAGACGCCATCGGCCGTCTGGCTGGCCACGCCGCGCGGCATCGGCCGCTTCGACGGCGCGGCCTGGCGCACCTACGACGCTCGCGACGGACTGCCCGACGCGCCGGCCAACGCCCTGGCTGCCGCCGGCGAGATTGTCTACGCGGCCACGGACGCGGGCATCGCCCGCTTCGATGGGGCCGCGCCCGACGGCCGCTGGCAGATGGTCAGCGACGCGCCCGCCCGCGACCTGGCCATTGCCCCGGACGGCGACCTGTGGGCGACCGATGGTTTGGCCGTCGCCCTGGTGGGCGAGGACACGGCCAGCGCCCTGCCCCTGCCGACAACCGTGCGCGGCATGGCGGCGGCGGACGGGGCCGTGTGGCTGGCCACGCCCGACGGCGTGCTGCGCTACGACGGCCGCTGGACGATCTTCACCGCCGCTGACGGCCTGCCAACGCTCGATGTGACCGCCGTCGGCGCGGCGGCCGATGGCCACGTTTGGGCGGCGACGAGCGGCAGCGCCAACGGCATCGAAATGGTCCAGTTCGACGGCCGCCGCTGGCAACCGCACCCCAACCGCGACCCGGCGGCCGAGCAACTGGCCGAGGCGACGGTCTACCGCATTCTGGCCACGCCCGACGGCGATATCTGGCTGGGGACGCTGGCCGGCGTCGAACGCTACCACGACAGCCGCTGGAGCGTCTACGCGACCGACAGCGGCCTGCCCGACGATTTCATCAGCGCCCTGGCCTACGCTTACGGCCAGGTGTGGGCCGGGACGCCGCGCGGGCTGGCCCGCTTCACCGGCGCGGGCTGGGAGCTATTCGGCGCGCCCTCGGCCGATGCCGTGGGGCCGGCCGTGTCGGCGCTGGCCGTGGCCCCGTCGGGCGAGCTATGGGTAGCCCTCGATGCCGCGCAGACAAACCGGCTGCGCGTCTATGACGGCCAGTTGTGGCGGGTCATGCCTCTGCCCGCGCCCTTCGCCTTCCTCACCCAGATGGCCTTCACTCCCGCCGGCCAACTGCTGGCCATCGTGGTAGACAACGGCACAACGGTGCTGGGCCTTTTCGACGGCGACACGTGGACGCTGGCGACCGTGGCCGACCTGGGGCTAGAGCCGCGCGCGCTGGGCGTCTCGCCCGATGGCCGGCGGCTGTGGTTGACCGGCCTCGTCCCGAACGCCGGCGCCGCGCCGCCCGACGCGGTCGCCGAGCTGCTGCCCGGGCAGGGCACAGCCGCCGCGGCTGTCGTCGTGCTGGCGCTGGGGCCAGACGGTCTGGGGCCAGAGATCGGCCGCTTCGTTGCCGCCGACATCGTCGCCTACGATTGGGAGTACGCCGGCGCGGTGCAGCCCATCGCCTTTGGGGCGGACGGGCGCGTGACGGTGGCGGGGTCGGGTCAGGTCTACGTCTTTGACGGGGCCGCTGGCGCCATCGCGCCAGTGGCGACGCGCGCGCTGCCGCTGCCCTTCACACGGACGACCTTCGCCCTGGCGTCCGCGCCCGACGGCCGCCTGTGGGTGGGCACAGAGGGCGGCCTGGCGGCGCTGGACGGCGAGACGTGGCAGAGCTTCTACGCGCCGGCGCGCGCGCCGGAGTGGTGGGGCAGCGCCACGGTGCTATGGCCGCGGGCTGATGGCGGCGTCCTGGTGGGCACGAGCGGCGGCGGCGTGGGCATCTACACCGGCCACGACTTCGAGGGCGTCATGCGGCCCTCGGAGGGGCCGGCCGAGTGGGCCGGCGCGTTCCTGCCGGTCACGGCGCTGCTGTTCCGCGGCGAGGGCGAGCTGTGGGCCACGTCAGCCGCCGGCGCGGCCCGCCTGACGGAGGCATGGGAGGTCTTCGTGCCCGATGCCACGCTGGCGGCCGAGACGACGGGGCTGGCGGCGACGGCCGGCCGGCTGTGGCTGGGGACGGCCGCGGGCTGGATAGCCGTGGAACTCACCGGCGACGCCTGCCGCTATGCGGCCGTGGAGCCGCTGGCCGGCGTGGCCGCCCTGCTGACCGACCAGCAGGATGCCGTCTGGCTGGCCGCGGCCGACGGCGTTCTGCGCGCCCCGGCCGGCGGCGCGCCATCGCCAGTCCTCGATAGCACGATGTTGGTCATGACCCTGTCGCCCAACGGGGAGGTCTGGCTGGGTGGGCAGCGCCAGCCCTGGCTGATGCGCTACCGGCCCGGTGACGGCGAGGGCAGTTGGAGCCGGTTGCCGCTCGACATGAGCCTGATGCCGGCCCAATCGCTAAAGGCTTTGGCTGTCGCCCCCGACCTCGACCTGTGGCTGGGCGGGGATGGGCTGGTGCGTTTTCGTGGCGGGGTCTGGTCGAAGTTGACAACTGCCGATGGACTGGCCGACAATCGGGTTGATCACGTTCTGGTGACGCCCGATGGCGCTGTCTGGGCCGCGACGGCCGGGGGACTGAGCCGCTATCGCCCCTGAGCGGCGCGACGGGCAGCAAGTTAGTCATGAAACGAGCGACCCTCATCTACAACCCACGCGCCGGGCAGCTATTCGCCGCCGCCAAGATCGAGCCAGTGGCCGACGCCTGGCGCGCCCGCGGCTGGCACATTACGCTGCGGGCCACGGCGCGCCCCGGCCACGCCACTGAGTTGGCCCGCGCCGCGGCCGAGGCCGGGGAGCAGGTCGTCCTGGCCGCGGGCGGCGACGGCACATTGGGCCAGGTGGCCGATGGGCTGGCCGGCAGCGACACGGTGTTGGCTCCCCTGCCGATGGGCACGGCCAACGCCCTGGCCCGCGAGTTGCGCCTGCCCCGCCTGCACATCCTTGACCCCGACGCGCCGGTGACGGCGGCCAACGCTCTGCTCGATGGCCGCGTGCAGCACGTCGATCTCAACTACGTGCAGACGCGCGGTTGGGCCGGGCATGCCCTGCTCTGGGCGGGCATTGGCGCCGACGGCTACCTCGTCGAGCGGCTGGAGCCGCGGCCGACGTGGTCAAAGCGCCTGGGTCCGGTCGGCTACAGCATCCAGGCCCTGAGCGTGCTCCACAGCCTGCCGACGCTGAACGCTGTCGTCCAGGTCGATGACCAGATCGTCGAGGGAGACTGGTTGCTGATCGTCATCAGCAACTGCCGGCTTTATGCCGGCGGCTGGCTGCAACTGAGCAGCGCCGCGGTATTCGACGATGGTACGTTCGAGGTGTGGCTGTTCCGCGCCGGGCAGGTATCGGCGCGGCTGATGCCGCCGCGCGTCGGCCTGATGGCCCGCTATCTGACCGGCGTCGGGCTGAACTTGCAGGCCTGGGACCCCGGCGTGCTCAACCTCACAGGCAAGCGCGTGGTTGTAGAGGCGCAGGGGCGTGTGCCCTGCCAACGCGATGGCGAGCCGGCCGGCTATACGCCGCTGGCGGCTGAAATCCGGCCGAAGGCGCTGCGGTTACTCGTGCCCCCGGCCGCGCCAAAGGAACTGTTCGCCCGGCCCGGTGTGCCTTTGGTGGAACTGTTCCCCTAGCGCTGCCACCGTCTTTGACCTGGGCCTGGCCGGCGGGCCGCTCAGACTACCGAATCCAGGGCTTTGCCAGAGTCACCCCAGGCGCGCCGACCTGACAGATGGGCGGCCGCGCATGGGACTGCCACCAGAGAACGACACCTGTCAGGTCATGGTCGCTAGATGACTTTGGAAAAGCCCTGCTACCCAATCGGCCCAGGTTGACGTAAACTAGCGCCTATGGACAGGATCGACTTTCGCTCGGATACGGTCAGTTGGCCGACGCCGGTGATGCGCGCGGCAATGGCTAATGCCCGTGTCGGCGACGATGTCTACGGCGAAGACCCGACGATCAACGAACTGGAAGCGCTGGCGGCGGCGCGGGTGGGCAAGGAGGCCGGGCTGTTCGTCGCCAGCG